>JAPKXV010000136.1:653-3407 GCA_026394635.1 Methanoregula sp.
CCGATAAGGTTATTCTGATCATCGTAGTCGAGAATTACCCCGGGTTTCACCTCTTCTGAGTCATGGATACGGGTGTCAGAGAGGCGCATATAGACCGCATCAGCATCTGGATCTATGGTTACTTTCATAGTTGTACTCTCCTGTCAAAGAACACCGTGATTAATTATTTTCCAAATTTCTGGAGAGACTTGTGATCCCTCCCTAACGAAAGAGATCCCGTTATTTCACATATTCCACACCGGGCAGATCTTCAAACTCCCGGTCACCGGTCAGGAAAGGAATACTCAGCCGGTCCGCAACGGAATATCCGACGCAGTCGATTGTCGACAATTTCTTTCCTTTACCTGATGCCCACTTTCTCATGGTCGCACCTGAACAATAATCTTGATCCCCGGTTGTCTGGAGGGTCACCATCTTTCTTACTGTTTTAAGAACATGGGATGCTGTCGCCGGATACTCCCTGCATACGGCAAATGCTACTTCGCAGATATTGAATTCGGTCGTAATAAGATTCTCGGACTGGAACGACCGGTAATTTTCATTCCCTTTTAATATCTCGATAAGTGCGTACGAATCGGCAAAATAAGAGGACATGATTTAGTCGCGCAGCTCGTCCCTGAATGCCTGTGTATCGATCTTCCAGTCCGGGAGCAGACCGAAAAATCCTTTTGCGGTGGTTTTCTTCTTTGCAGCCCGGGCTTTCTTCCCGGTACCTGCAGGAACCTGAACCGGCGTGTGATTCTTTATCATTGTCGTCATAGAGCGGTACCTGTTCACTATGTTTCGTGTTGTAAATGAAATAGATTTCTTCCTGCGGGCAAGATCTTTTAAGAAGATTTTCCTGTAGCCGCAGGCTGGCATTTCAATCACTTTAGTATTGAAAGCCGGTTTCGTACAGAGCACAATTGTAAAGAGCGCGGTCCGCGAACTCGCGACACCGATAGCAGATGTTGCAGCGTTCAATGTGATCGTCCAGTCGGTCATCACGACAAACCCGTTCGGGTGCGTCGCAGACATGACCGCATGAGTGACCCACAACCCCGTAGAAAAGACAAGAGAAGCATACACGGCACGGTTCATCTACGAGAGCGAGGCCGCAGAGAATACCGGCTACTCCGTGGAGCGGTTCAACACCATCGCAGGGTTCAACACGGGGGTCGGCCTCGTCATGGCAAACACGGCGATGGCGACCGCACACAACGGGACCACCATCCACGATCCGGACGAGGACGGGTTCTCCGCGACCCTGAAGTGTCATGACCCGAACGGGGAGATCTACTCCGTGACCTTCACCCGGGACCAGATCAGCATCTCGTCCTACCCGGACGATGCGATCCCCGGAAAGGCCGGGACCTGGGCAGACACGGTCACCGCCCTCGCGTGAGGTGATGGCAGTGGAGAACGAACTCATCATCACCGGGGCGTTTCCCGGCGCCGGGCTGCTCGCGTTTGTGATCATCCCCGGGCTCCTGGTCATCTGGGACCGGGTCCTCGATCATATGGAGTGGTAAGAGCTCAGACTGAGAACAACCGGGGCGGGGATTATCCCTGCTCCGGGATTTTGTCATGAAAATTTTGAAATCTGTCGATGGTAGAGCAGACAAATAGAAATTGAGTTTGGAGTGCAAAATTTTCATTGCTTTGGTGCGAAGTCTTTGGCTTCATGCGGGTTTTTTTATTTGCGATTTTTTACGGTCTGACGCTCATCGGGGCTCCGCCCCTCGCCGCGTTGGCTAGCCCCGGAGTCTCATCTCCAAATCGAAAAAAGCAATATCATTGACAGACATCTGTTCAGTATGGAATCGGTTGATCTCCAGAATTTCAAAACGATCAATACGATAATCGAACGGGACAGCAAGGATGCGACCTACAAGTTTGCATTAATCCGGGAATCTATCGAAGTTTTCCAGTACTCTGATCATTACAAAAAAGAAAAACCTGATGGAGTAACATTTCCCTTGGGACTGCTCATCGAGCGCTGGTTTCTCTATTATTATCCTATCTTCGAGAGCCAGATTTTCATTCCCCAGATGGGTGCTGATACCCGGTTCAATAAAGAAAGATCTTCAAAACCGAAATTCAGGGCAGCGTTCGATCCGATAATCGAATATTACCGGAAAAACGGGGGAGGTTTCTCACAGTGTTACAGCGACTACCAGAAAGGCCGGATTCCTTCTGAGATCCGGGGCGATTTTCTGGCATTGTGCATGCAGATCCGGGATACTATCGTTGATATGCCAATGTATCACCTGGGCTATTCCATCAGGCAAAAACACAATGAGATTTTCGAAGCCCGGAAAGGGCGGCCCGGTCGCGGTGCGAAAGCCCCGGTGGATCCTGCATTCCTTGTAGAGAACTACGGGGAGTTCACGATAAAAAATGAATATTATGATGCGCTCAAAAATGCGGGTCCGTTTCTTATCGGTGATAACAGTCTCCTTTTCCGGTGGGCACAGTTCAGCGAGAGAAGAGTTGAGAATGACCGGATAAAATTCGGGGAGATCCTGAAAACGATTGCAGATTATCCAATTGAAGAGCGGGATATCCAGGATTCAAAACGGTTTTATGCATATCTCATGGGCAAAAGTGTACTCCTGCGATCTGTCTGGTCAAACAGGAAGATCTCTTCTCCTGTGGATGAACAGGCGTTGGATCATCTCATCCCATTCTCGGCATGGAAAAATAATGATCTCTGGAATATCCTCCCGGCATTACAAACAGAAAATTCCCAGAAGAGCGACAAGATTCCCGATC
>JAPKXV010000143.1 GCA_026394635.1 Methanoregula sp.
ACCTCCCATTCTTTGGCGATCCTCGTGAGTTCCTGCTCTGCTTTTTTCCGATCGGTGATATCCCGAATAATCCCAAGCATTACGGTCTTACCCTGAAGGTTGATGATATGGGCATTGATCTCGACCGGTACAATGACGCCATCACTCCTCCGGTGCCCCGTCTCAAAGACTGCGCCCCCTTTGGTTTTGAAGAACTGGATGATCTCCGGAAGCGGAGGGTTATGGTATTCTATCGCAAAGTCGAGGGGCGAGTGGGCGAGGATCTCCTCGTGGGACATCATCAGCATTCGGCAAGCGCCATCATTGACATCGATGAATTTACCCGGGGTAAAGTCCGGTTCAATTTCATGGATATGGATCGCGTCGCTGGCACTGTGGAAGATGGCGCGGAACTTCTCCTCGCTCTCACTAAGCGCTACTTCCACCCGTTTGCGGTCGGTGATGTCCCGCATGATGTGGACTGCACCGGCAAACATACCGGAACTGTCAAGGACCGGATCTGCGGTGACTTCAAACCAGAGGTCACCGGCGGGTATTTCCACCCGTGTGCGTGTAAGTGTCTTTTGTGCTGAAACAAAGGGACATTCCGGAATTGGTCCCGTGGTTTTATGGACGACCACCCAGCAGGGTTGACCTGCCATATCCTCCGGTTTCATCCCGCCCAGTATCTCGCCCATCCGGTTGTTGCAGAGTCGGAGCTTCTGGTTGGCATCGATTAAACAAATGCCATCTGATGTGGCGTTGAAGGTGACCTCCCATTCTTTGGCGATCCTCGTGAGTTCCTGCTCTGCTTTTTTCCGATCGGTGATGTCTTCAAACACCGCGACAAAATACTCCTTTTCTGGAGAATATACCGAGATGTGCAGCCATTTTTCTATGGGTTTGAAATCAATATCAAACGATTCCGGTCTACCCGTCAGTGCAACCCTGCCATAGATTAAAAACAACTCCGGGTATGCTTGTCTGACTCCGGGAAACACTTCGGTAAAACGTTTCCCGGTGACGTTTTTTATACCGATAATCCGGTCAAATGCAGAATTGACATTGAGGTAAATAAGGTCTTCCGGTTGACCATCGCTATCGTAGATCATCCGGCAATGGGCAAACCCATCCAGCATATTGTCAAAGAGACTCCGATACCGCTCTTCACTCTCCCGGAGTTCCCCTGCCTGTCGCTCGAACTCGCGTTTCCGGACGATCTGGTAATACCGAATGAGGAACGTGCTGTCTGCAATGATCAGGACAAGAAGGAAGGTGGTCGTGATGAAGGTGAACCGGAGATCCGAATCGGCAAAGAACACCGACGACCATTGCACCACGAGCCACCAGTACGGGACGAGAACAATGGCGAGAACCACCGCGAAGAGAAATGCACTCCTGACAGGGCCACCCATCCACTGCAGGTATTTTTTCTGGCCTGCGATGTATTGGCGGACAGTGGTTTCTGGTGGGGGCTCCATATCAGAAATCAATACGACGGATCACTATTATATAATTTGGGTAGGTATTGTACTCTGATCCATGCCAGCAATCACCGGGCACCTACAAGCGAATGTGACATCCCGGCAGCATCCTCCGTTTCCCATTTACATTGGGCTGTTCTTCCTGCTGCTCTGCATCAATGCACTCTTCGCAAAGTTTGCAGTCTTTACTTTTGAGGTAGGGCCGGGCATTTCATCGTTTTATATCGTGGTCGCTCTTATGATCGTCTTTGGCCTCTGGTTTGGCATGTGGGGGGCAATTGCCGCGTATGCCGGGTGTTTTGTCGGGGCAGGACTACTCAGCGGGATTCCTGCGGGGATTAACCTGTTCTGGTCACTCGCTGATTTCTGGCAGGTTCTTATTCCCCTTCTTGCGTTCCGGTATCTCCGAGCAGACCCTGCTCTCGGAAAGTGGCGGGATCTCATTATCGTGCTGCTCTTTGGGGTTTTTATTAATAACGTCTGCGGCGCACTCTGGGGGTCCCTCACGCTTGCTCTTGCCGGCGTGATCCCCTGGAGTGGTGTCGGGACCGCATTGTTGTCTTGGTTGCTAGGGAACATTATTGTCTGTCTTGTCCTTCTTCCCCTAATCCTGTATATCTTTACGCCACTTGTAAGATCACACGAGCTCTTTGTCAATTCATACTGGAACTGATCCGGTTCCCCGGAATATCACAGTCTTCTGAAACAAAAGAGAGATGGAATCCGACAGTTCGCGTGTTTAACTTGGATATGCGGCTGAAGCGCGAGCGTCTCGGATTTTGTGCATTTCAGGCCCGAAACGCCCGATGAACCAGACGATCCCCTCGCGGGTTTTGCATGGGTTTGGCAGTACCTCAAAAGCCGCTACAATCACTCATCTTTACGTCCTATCCGCCACATCCCCTTCGGCACCGTAATCTCAAACCGGGCGCCGTTGCCC
>JAPKXV010000309.1 GCA_026394635.1 Methanoregula sp.
CGACGGGTACCAAAAGCTTTGTCCTGATCGTGGATGACCCGGACGCTCCGGCAGGCACGTTCACGCACTGGCTCGTCTATAACATCCCGCCACAAACCCGGCAGATCGGCCGGGCGCAACCGAATGCCAAGGTGCTGGCAAACGGTGCACAACAGGGCGACAATTCCGCTGGCAGCCGCGGTTATTTCCCTCCCTGCCCTCCCCCCGGGACGGCGCACCGTTATGTAGTTACGGTCTACGCTCTGGATTATGAGATCTCCATGCCAACCGCAGACCGTGAAGGTATCGATTGGGCAATGACCAGCCATGTGCTCGGACAGGCAAAGGCAGTAACAACATTCAAACGGTAAGGATCAAAATTATCGGCATGAATAACCTGGGAATTTATGGTGCCTGACCTTTTTTTAAATCAAACACCCACCGGCTCACGTTCGGAGCCACGTTGCCGCAGGACCGATAGAAGACAGGCAACAGACCTCTCATAATAAAATCCTCAACAAGTTTTGGGATCTGGTGGCGCTTTTTAAAGGTATAGAAATGGATCATCCCTCCGCTTTTTACCCGAAGGGCGATGACATCAAGAATTTCATCCATCCCGTAGGGTGTCGGGATGATCGTGCGGTCAAAGTCATCGTGCGCCAGGAGCGGGGTATCAAAGGCATCCCCCCTGAAAGCGGTGATGTTCCTGCCCACCTTGTTGCGTGAAATATTCTCAAGGAGCCACGGGAACGCACCTTCGTTCTTTTCGATGGCAACAACATGTGCCCCGTGTGCAGCAGCAGGGATAACAAACGGGCCCACACCGCAGAACGGGACAAGCACCCGTTCCCCGGACCGTACCTGGTCGGTCACCCGTTTCCGTTCATAGGCAAGCCGGCTGGAGAAAAATGTTTTTCCGACATCAAGCCGGTACTCAAACCCGAGTTCGCGGTGGAGGGTAACCGTAGTCCCGCCGGCAAGGATCTCATAGCAGGCGGTCCGGCCGTCCCCGCTGACTTTTGTGACCTTGTTGAGCACCGTGTACAGGTTCCTGCGACGGGCAAGAAGGGTTGTGGCGATAGTTTTTTTATAGGGATCAAGGTTTTTTTGTATTGAAAGGATTGCAATATCCCCGATGACTTCAAACCTGTCGGAGAGTGAGCAGAGCAGGTCGCCCGGTATGATCCCTGCAAGGTCATCCCTGAGTCCCATGGTTACGGAGAGTATGTGAACGGTATGAAAATAAAGGTGGTGACAGGGTGCATCACACGAATTCGAGCAGGTGGTACAGGAGTAAATTCTCATATTAGGCGCGGGATCTGGATCAGGTGGCACAGATCTGGGTATAAAAAACCCAAATCTATACAAAGGTACATGCCGCACGCATGATAGAATGACGACGGACGCCTACCGCATGCTCCCCGGAGCGAGCCCCTCTGAAAAACTCAAGGGTCTTGGGATTGCACCCGGAAAGAAAGTCGATCTCCGCGAACTTTATGCGGCTGCCGGAACATACGGCATCGTGGTCTACCTCTTCTTTGACGAGCAGCTTGCCCGCACCACGTCCCTTGAACTTGTCATCCACCAGTTCCGCGATGTGCCCGAATTCGAGCGCCCCTACGTCCGGGTGGAAGAGTTTCTCCGGTTTGTACAGGAAAATGATCCCACGTTCCATCAGGTCATGCAGGCCCACCCGATCACCCTCGAGGTTATCACCGTCGCTGAGATCGCTGCCAACCCCGCAATCCCGGCACTGGTATATATCAATGCCCTGATGCCGTATCTTGACGAACTCCATCTGTAACCACCAAGCACCCTGTGATGATGGATTACTTCTTTTTTTTAGGTTGACGACCCGCCTGTCATCGTACACCTGCCAGAGAGTAGGTGAATCGGTGTGTGGTTGCAGGTATCATGGGTTTATCTGCGACAGGACATCATTCAAGGTCCACCATGGTGCTGGCGGCGGTTTCGCAGAGTGGGGCAAAGATCTTATTACCCGGTATCGTGAGTACTTCGTACCAAAGAGGATGACAGGTATGGAAGCAGTCTTAAAAGTCATTTCATTTTTTATTGCCCTGTTTATGGTCGCAAACGGAATTTATGTCATGTACATGCCCCCCAATGGCGATGAGATGCAGGGGATTGCAATCATCATGATGGGGATTTTTATCTTTATCGCGATCATCTGGATCTCGCGCATTCAGGACCAGTCGTGAAACACCTGAGGCGCCTCTTTTACCCCCCACTGATGTCCGAATTATGTCGTGGGGGAACGGATAGGCAACGGACAGGACTGGTTGCAGGCTTATCCTAAAAAACAGGTTGAACGGCAAAAAAATATCTTTTTGGGCTATCATCGGCAGACCCCCTGACCTTTGCACCAAACGGTGCTCCCCGCAAACCCACGCTCTTTTTATGGTGTCAGGGCGATGTAACGGTTCAGGAACCGGATAACCCCCCGGAACGGGAGGTTGCTTATCTGGCAGGAGGCATTCTATGGGAGAAAAATCAATCATTTGCGGCGTATTTATTGCAGCGTTCGCCCTGTGCTGCATCATGGCGCCAGTTTCTGCGGTGATCCTTGAGGTCCCCTGCAAGGGTGAGGTATCGACCGTGAATCCGGCAAAGAACACCCTGACGATAAAAAACCCTGAGCAGTACGGGTGCGATTACCCCGCGGGAAAGGCCCCCGTCTGCTCGTGGAAACCGATGGCCCAGTCCACGCTCACCGGCACCGTGCCGGATGCTGCGGCATTTTCCGTCTTTAAGAGTGGCGACACAGCGATAGCTACAAGCCTCGGTGGTGCAGGTGACCAGTGGATCACGCTTGCAAAACTCTATGGCCCCCTCCCGAATGAGGAGTTCGTCACCGATCTCATCGGCGACCCCCGGACGGTTGATACGCCGTTCATCGGGGATTATGCCATCGTCACCGAGTCCGTTCCGGACTGCTCCGCATGCACCGGTACCGTCTGCACCGCAGCGCAGGCAAAGGTGGCAGTAAAGAGCACCGGCACCATGGTTGCCGAAAAAACACTCAAACCCGGCGAGTCCCTCGTGTATAACGGCAGAAACGACGGGTCTGGGGTCACCGCAAAGTTCGTTGCCGGGCAGGCAGCTTCCCAGATCTGCCCCGGCAAAGCCGGCATGACCGGTCCGCAGGCAGTATCAACCTATGTGATCAGTATTGTGCCGCCGATCGGCACCGGGCAGGTCAATATCCGGACCGCAACAACAACACGGCCTGATGAAGCCTTAACCCCGTTACCCCCCGCAGGTACAGGCACGCCCGCGCCAGCACCCACAAAGTCGGGTGCAGTGCTCCCGGCAGTTGTAATCGGTGCCCTTGCTCTCATAGCAGTAATCCGGACAAAAACCCGCCGCTGAACTCCTCATTTCCCTATTTTTTCCCGCGAACTTATCAAAAATCCATCCGGTTTTTTCCGGGATAGTGAACCCGTGATGATATGGCAGCCCCATTGTACCGTGAGGGGTTCATCAAAGTCCTTCTGACACGCCATGTCACAACCTCCTAATACCCCACAAGAGCGTATCTTGATCTGATAATAATGCACGAAAAGAGGGAGCAGGCAACAGTAAAAGTCGGGGTCCATGTTTCCATCGCCGGTGCGCTGGACCGTGCAGTTGACCGCGCAGCAGGTGTAGGGTGCGACGTCTTCCAGATCTTCTCGCGCAACCCCCGGGGCTGGGGATATAAATCCCTCCTGAACACGGACTGTACCGCATTTGCAGAAAAGATCCGGTCATCCGGGCTGATCCCGGTTGACCACATGCCCTACCTCCCCAACCTTGCATCCCCAAAGGAGGACGTGTATGAAAAGTCAGTATCAGCCATAACGACGGAACTGGGGCGTTGTGACTCTCTGGGCATCCCGTATCTTGTCACCCACCTCGGTCACCATCTTGGAGATGGGATCGCGGGGGGAAGGATGCGGGTGATTGCCGCGATCAACGAAGCACTCGGGCGTGTGGACAGCCCGGTGTCCCTCCTTCTGGAAAATACAGCGGGCGAGAAGAACAGCGTAGGGAGCAGTTTTGAGCACATCCGGTCGATCATGGATGGTATTACGGAAAAAAAGCGCATCGGCATCTGCTTTGATACCTGCCATGCCTTCGCCGCAGGCTACGAACTTCGCACCGATGACGGGCTCCGGGATACCCTGTCGCAGTTCGATGATGTGATCGGGTTACATCACCTGAAAATCATTCACCTCAACGATACCAAAGGGGACCGGGGCAGCGGGCTCGACCGTCATGAGCACATTGGCATGGGGTTCATCGGTGAGGAAGGCTTCCGCCGTATCCTCCACCACAAGGTGTTTCTGGACCTGCCCCTTATCTGCGAGACCCCGGTTGACGAACGCCGGGACGATCAGGGAAATATCAAAAAGGTGCGGGAGCTGTCACAATAAAACCCCCGGACCCTTCGCCATCACTTCTCTGCATTGCCATGGATAACCCTGGTTCCCGTCCTTCCCAATCATGAGAACCGGATGTGATATGCCGGATCGGGTTCTCTTTTATTTCATGGTCATTTATAAAAAAAAGCGTACATTTATTGGCTCTTTATCCGATAATAATTCAGATATATCCTCAACGGCACATCGCTCGTACGTGGTGGACGGAACCCCTGCATGATCTCGGTGCTCTATATTGACGATGAACCGGCGCTCCTTGACGTCTCCAGATTGTTTCTCCAACGGTCCGGGGATCTTATTGTCGATGTGACCACGTCCGCAGCCAGTGCCCTCGAAATGATCAAAATGAAACCTTTCGACGCCATCGTTTCCGATTACCAGATGCCGGAGATGGACGGGATTGTGCTGTTAAAGGAGATACGGTCCCGCAACACCGAACTGCCATTCATTCTCTTCACCGGTAAAGGCAGGGAGGAGGTGGTTATCGAGGCGATCAATAACGGCGTTGACTTCTACGTCCAGAAAGGAGGAGATCCCACAGCGCAGTTTATCGAACTGGAACACAAGATAAAACAGGCAGTGCAACGGCGCAAAGTCGACAATGCACTCAAAGAGAGCGAGAGCCGGTACCGGGCAGTCTTTGAAAACACCGGCACCGCCATGATCATTATCGAAGAGGATACGACCATCAGCCTCGCAAATTCCGAGTTCCTGCGGCTCACGGGTTATAGCCAGGAAGATATCGATAGTAAGAAGCCCTGGACAGAATTTGTCGTCAAAGAAGATGTCGAACGCATGCTCGCCCAGCACAGGCTCCGTCGGGAGAGGCGCGAGGAAGCTTTCAGGCAATACGAGTTCCGGCTCATTACGAAACTTGGGGATGTGCGCAATATCCTTTTAAATATCGATATGATCCCCGGCACAAAAAAGAGCATTGCATCGCTGATCGACATGACCGATCGCAGTCGTGTGACCACGGAACTCAAAAAGAAAACCCGTGAGATCTCTGCAGCATACGAGAAACTGACGGCAACTGAAGAGAAGCTCCGGGCAAACATCGATGACCTGACAACCAGCCGGCAGGCTCTTGCCGATTCACAGCAGATGCTGCAAGCGGTACTCGACACCATCCCCGTGCGTGTGTTCTGGAAGGATACCAAGCTGAACTACCTGGGATGCAACCGCCCGTTTGCCCGGGATTCGGGGTTTTCTGTTCCTGAAGACCTTTGGGGAAAATCCGACTATGAAATGGTGTGGAAGGAGCAGGCAGAACAATACCGGGCTGATGACCATGCCGTGATCGACAGTGGCATCTCCAAGCTCAATTATGAGGAACCCCAGACGACACGGGAAGGAAAGCAGGTCTGGCTGCTCACCAGCAAGATTCCCTTGAAAGACACACAGGGGGTTATCCGGGGTGTTCTTGGCACCTACGAGGATATCACTGCCCGGAAGACTGCGGAGCAGGAGGGCCTCAAAAAGAGCGATGAGCTGCGGGCAGCATACGAGCAGCTCAGCACCTCCAATGCCGTCCTGCAGGACAACTTCCGGTATGCAACTGAAGCAAAGCTGGCCGAAGAACTGCAGAAGAACCGGGCAGAACGGTCGATCGAGTACCAGAAGGCTCTCGTAAACCTTGCCACCACGGATACACCCACACTCAGGGACGCGATGAACAATATCACCCGGACGGGTGCAAATGTCCTGGGTGCAGACCGGGCAAGTGTGTGGTTTTTCTCTTCGGATGGCTGTCAACTGGTGTGCAATGACTTGTACATTGCAGGCAGGGACCACCATAGTTCGGGGCAGATGATAGAGGGTACAGATTTTCCCCGGTATTTTGCTGCATTGCAGGACAACCGCACCCTCGTTGCCACCCATGCACAGACCGATGAAAACACGCGTGAATTCTCGAAAAATTATCTTGAACCTCTGGGTATCACCTCAATGCTTGACGTTCCGATCCGGTCGGGACGCCATGTTGTCGGTGTGATCTGCCTTGAACACATGGGGCCGCCCCGTTCATGGGAGATGGAGGAGCAGGATTTTGCGGCATCACTTGCGGACTTCACGGTCATTGTCCTTGAAAAAGCACGACGGCGCCTTGCAGAAAAGGACCTGCGTAAAAGCGAGAACCGCGCCCGGATCACCCAGTTTGCGGTTGAACACGCGGCCGAGGGTATCCTGTGGTTCGATGGAAATGGCAGGGTTGTATATGCCAACACCGCCACCTGCTCGATGCTCGGTTATACGTCAGAAGAGATTGCAAAGATCACCATCTTTGATATCGACAGTTCAGTCTCAAAGGCCCGGTGGAATGAATATCTCAGCACAAAAGTAGCATCCGATTCCCTTCCCTTTGAGACTGCCTACGCAAGAAAAGGCGGTGAGCGGCTCCTTGTTGAAGTGACCAGCGACTATTTTGAATATGCCGGGTCGGTCTTTGTCTGTTCGTTCATCCGTGATATCAGCGAACGCAAGCGATCAGAAAAAGCACTCATGCTGGCAAACCAGAAACTCAACCTGCTCTCCAGTGTCACCCGGCATGATATCCTCAACAAACTGACCATTGTTCTGGGGTATCTCGAGCTTGCAAAGATGGTGCATGACCGGGATAAACTCGAGGATTTTATTAAAAAGATCGATGACACGATCCAGGTGATCCAGGACCAGATCCAGTTTACCCGGGATTACCAGGACCTTGGCGTAAGAGCGCCGGAATGGCAGGAACTTGAAGTGTTGTTTGCCCGGGCAATTTCCCAGCTTGACCTTGGGAAGGTTGAGGTGCACACCGATCTTTCCGGGCTGGTCATCTTTGCCGACCCGCTCCTTGAACGGGTGGTGTATAACATTCTCGATAACGCGCTGCGGTACGGGGAACGCATCACCGGGATCCGCGCCTCCTACCGGCCGCAGGGCGAGGAGCTGGTCTGGATTGTGGAGGACGATGGCGTGGGGATCTCTGCAAAAGACAAAAGCCTGATCTTCAACAAAGGGTTTGGCAAGCATACGGGGCTGGGGCTCTTTTTGGCCCGCGAGATTCTTGCAATCACGGGAATGGTGATTATGGAGACAGGGTTCCCCGGCAAAGGCGCACGCTTTGAGATCATTGTCCCCACGGGTGCATACCGTATTACCAATGATAAACCATAACACGTGGTACAAGGAGAGGCAACGAAAGAGGCTTCATGTTGTTGCCCGCATCGCCATTCCGCACCTGTATCGTTCTTTTTAAAAAATCCATTCCATAGGTTCTGTAGAAATCCCTGATCTCACATCATTACCAGAGATCCATGATGAACCGGTTTTCGACGGATATCGCAAGGGGGGCTGCCGCAGTGGC
>JAPKXV010000071.1 GCA_026394635.1 Methanoregula sp.
GGCCGCTCCGGGCTGATCGCCAGAGCGTTTGCGATGCGGCTGCTTCACCTTGGCTATGAGGTGTACGTGGTCGGTGAGACCGTGACTCCGGCTCTTGAGCCCGGTGATACAGTGGTGGTCTTTTCAGGATCCGGCGAAACGGTATCGATGGCTACGTTTTGTGCAACTGTCAAAGGACTCGGGGGCACGATCTGCCTTATTACGGCATCTCCGAACTCGAAGATAAGCAGGATTGCCGACTGTATTGTAAACCTTGGAGATCTCACCGGATATTACCGGGGGGACCACACCTCGTTTGAGGTCCGGCAGATGACCGGGCAGTACCGTTCGGTCTCATCTGTGTTCGCTCCTTTGGGCACACTCTTTGAGACAGTCGCGCTGGTCTTTTCCGATGCGGTCATCTCTGCCCTGATGGAAGCAAAAAAAGAGGATGCAGGGGAACTCAAAGGACGCTTAACCAATATGGAATAAGGGAGCGTTCTTACGCTCACACTCTTTTGTTGTGAAATGTCCCGTTCCCGGTACATTTTTCACACGTACCCCGTTTTGCCATCTTACGACAATTAATAAGATCCAGCGATCAGTTCTTTGATGATGAATTCAAAATTGGTCGTCGTCATTGTATTGGGCCTCATCATCCTATTGGGCGGCGCGATTGTTCTTCTCAAGACCAGCACTCCGGCATACACTGGATCAACTTCTCTACCCGCAGTTGAAGTCAGATCCTACCAGGGAAAAGATCTCTCATCGATCAATGCCTTCCGTGAGAATTCCATCAAGGGTCCCCAGCAGATCAATGAATACGATTATCGTCTCACGATTACCGGGCTGACCAATAAGACTGACATCTATACTTACCAAAACGTTCTGGGGCTATATCCCCACTACACCAAACTTGTCACCCTCCATTGCGTTGAAGGCTGGGATGCAACCATCCTCTGGGAAGGCGTAAAGGTGCGAGATCTGATCAGGAATGCCGGGCCGGATACCCGTGCAAATACCGTAGTCTTCACTGCACACGATGGCTATACCACGTCATTTCCCCTCGACTACCTGATGAACCGGGATATTATCATGGCCTACAAAATGAACAACGTCACCCTTCCTGCGGAACGAGGGTACCCCTTCCAGCTGGTGGCAGAAGACAAATGGGGATACAAGTGGGCAAAGTGGATCGAGAAGATCGAACTGACCGCAGATCCCAGCTACAAAGGATACTGGGAACAGCGTAGATATTCAAACACCGGGGATCTGGACAAAAATTTCTATTAACGGTGAAAAGAGGGTGCGGTCATTATGGGTTTGTTAAACCATTTTTTTATTTCATCCCAATTGTACCTGCAAACATTTTTCGTGTCATTGAAAGGATCCATGCACGGTTCAGGAACAAGTGGACTGCGACAAGGAAACAGAGTGTAATTCCTGCCCTGTCATGGATTTCGCTTATCTGTGCTGATGGCAGAACGATATCTGTAAGGCTAAATGAACGCGTAAGAAGCGTAAACTTGAATAACCCGGTCACAACGCTGAACAGGAATACAATTCCCATCGCGAGATCAACGCACCACTTGACGACTTGCATATTCGTACTGATCACTTCCTTTCCCAGCATGCGGTTTTGGCAGGAAAGGTTAAGGATATTGCGAACCGGGCAATTTTTTTACCGAACCTAAGTTTTAGGAAAGCCATCATGCAGATGTTTTTATGTTCTTCACCCAGTATGCCTGGATATTTTTCACTTTCACCACGCCCTCTCCCTTTGATTATATTCCCGCCGCACAAATGATCAGATTCCCAAAGGAACTGATCCAGATGACTGCACAACGAATCGAGACCGGCACACACGCGAGTGATACACTGGGATTTTCAGAACAACTCTTCTCCGGGTGGCTGGAAATGTATGAAGACAACCGGCTCTACCTCCATTATATCATCTCGCGGGACCGCAACGAAGGTCATACCCAGACCCTGCTCCACCGGTGGCTGTCGGAAGGCTACGATGTCCGGGTGGTTATGCCACGGCCCATCATGCAGCATATCTTAAAAAAGTTCCAGTTCGTCGCGTCCAGTGAACGTCTCTCCGATCATTACGAGGACGATGTCGAAGTCTGGTACCGGCCGGGTGTAAAACACCCGTATCACTCACCGGTTATTCCGATCGTCCCGGCAGGGTAGGATTGATTTTTAGAAATGATTGTGTCCCCTCTCCCCTCCATACGACAAACCGGGTTGGGACCCTCTTACGATCAAACCCCATCAGGCTCTTCTTGTGGGTGTGTCTATACCTTTTTATCCCGCGAAAATATATCCAGAAACGTGCAATCGATCATGGAAGAACCCATGCTCGTTACAGCCGACCTCCACATCCACTCCCCGTACTCGATAGCGGTCTCCCGTTTCATGCAGCCAGATAAACTGCTGAAGGGATGTGTGACCAAGGGCATACATGTACTTGGCACAGGTGACGCACTTCACCCGCAC
>JAPKXV010000376.1 GCA_026394635.1 Methanoregula sp.
CTTTTTGGTCGAGTATTTTGCGAGATACTTCGAAATATTGTTTCATCAATTCACCTTGACGGTCATTCAATCTAATACTCATAACGGGAGCGAGTCCCGCTAGGTTTACTCCCCTACCTACGATTTGATATGGGTTAAGTCTTACATCCCGAAGCGCTTTAACCTCGGTAGCAATATTTTGTATGGCTTCCATCAGATTGGCAGACATCATTTGAGAAGGATCGCCGCTACTTTTTAAATCTCTAAGAGTAAGTGCAGTACCAATAGGATTATCCGTCTCAATGTTACCGCTTTCTATTGATGAAATATGACGTTCAAGCTCTTTCTTTGCCTTATTCGCACTTCGTATATCAATATCGACGGTAATTGCTCTATTTGAAGCAGTATCGAACGGAATCTTGTGACCGTTTTTTATCATATGTATAAATGGTCTTTTTGCCACATGACGAACCGCAAGTTCGTAACAAACGTTTGGGTTACGATAAGATAGATCGGCAATAACGAGATCCGACTCAATTAATAAATCAATAATTTGTCTTGTAATAATGCCGGATTCATTTATGTGATCAGCACGAATTGGTTTTTGATAACCCATTTTCTCTACGACAGGAGTTATTATACAGTCAAGCAAGTCATCCGACCATTTACGTTCATCGCCACCCTCATCTCCAATGGGACAAATAACAAAACAAGTTTTTTTGGGAATGGGGGTTTCTTCCCCCCCTCTACGTGCCATAATAATCCATCCGATTATGTAACACATTAAGCTTTCATTGACTTGTACTCCATCAAAATCGTTCTTACCCTATACTGCATTTATCCCCGCTCCCCATGCACACTCATTCATAAACTGGGTCTGGAAGTCAAGACAGTTTCACCCCACCATTGCGTTTTAAGGGCGGATCTCACGGTCGATGGGTGAAAGTATGTAGCGATCGGGAAAAAGCCCTGTTTTGATGTATACAGGATCTCACAATTGATCATGTTTTAGTTAATCGGGGAGGATATTACTGCGTGAATCGGAATTTACGAGATGGGGAAATTTGTCAAAAACCTATCTCTGCACTATTATTTGACATGGACAACACCCTCTTTGACCTTGTCGGCGCCCAGATTGCCGCATGCCAGTGTGTCGTGCGCCATCTGGGTCGGAATGACGGTGAGGAACTATTCTCCTATTTTTTAACCACAGCTCACGGGTTTGAATCCCACAAAAATATCCGCGAGTATTTAAACGAACGCAAAATCCCCACCAACGGAACGTACGATGCAGCCTGCCGGATATATGATACGGAAAAACTCCGGTACATCACCCCGTACCCCGGTGTCACGGAAACTCTCACTGCACTCAAGCGCCAGGGTTATCCGATGGGGATTGTGACCGATGCGGAAAATAAGGAGACAACACTGCGGCTCGAAAAATGCGGCTTCCTTTCACTGTTTGACTGTGTCGTAACCTGTGATGTTGTAAAGAAGAAAAAACCGGCACCGGAACCGTTCCAGTGTGCACTTGCTGCGATGAACATTCTCCCGGCAGAGGTACTGCTCATCGGGGACAGCCCACGGCGGGACATCGAACCCTGCCGGGCTCTTGGCATCAGGACTGCCTATGCCCGGTACGGGGATCGTTTTTCCGGTGAACGGGAATCTGTTCCTGCGGATTTTGTGCTGGATCGTATGGACCAGCTTCCGGAAATTCTTATTGAGTGTGGGGCTCCGCGGACAGGTTCCCGATAAGACCCTGTTTGTTCACGGCGATACCGAAAATTGCCCGGTGCGCGATCGGGTACACGTTCTGCCAAATGTTCTGAATTGCTGGATTAATTGCCGGAACGACCAAAACCTTAAAAAAAAAGACGAATACAAAATAAACAGTATGTTTGTTCCATCGAACCTTTTTTTCACCAAGGGGGTGGGTATCCATAAAGATCGGCTTGCATCATTCGAGCTTGCGTTAAGAAAAGCCGGCATCGAGAAATGTAATCTTGTGTATGTTTCGAGTATTTTCCCGCCGAAATGCAGACA
>JAPKXV010000096.1 GCA_026394635.1 Methanoregula sp.
TGGCAGTGACCGGGAGTACCCGTATTGATACGTCTTTTAACAGTTCAACCAGTGTGCCACCCATACCAATAGTGATAACTTTTCCAAATGTCGGGTCGATCGTCCCGCCAATTATGATCTCAAGTCCCTTTTTTTGCTGCTGCTCGACCATGATCCCTTCGATTGTTGCAGTTGGATTATGTGCCCGGACATTGCTTATGATTTTGCCATATGCTTCCCGCAGTTCTTTCACATTATGGATGCTCGTGAAAACTCCACCCGCATCACTTTTATGGACAACCTGGGGGGAGACGACTTTAAGAACAACCGGGTATCCCACTTCATCTGCCGAAGAAATTGCATCAGTAATGGTTCTCGCAAGTGCATACCGGGGAATCGGTACACCGATTTCCCGTAAGAGATCATATCCCTGTGCTTCAGAGATCAGGTGACGTGACATGGGTTCCCTCGCTTATCCAATGGATACATGCGGGGCGGTATTAAGTGTTGTGTCTGATGAACACTGGGTCTGGACGGTAAAGTTGATTTTGGAGACGTACTGCCCTCGCATCACCTTTTCCTGCGAGGAAACGCCGGAGAGACCGATTTTTATCTGCGAAGACGATGGTGTCAGGATCTCCCCCAAGGATAAAGCCCGTCTTTTTGATCGGCTCGTTGGTGAAAACATCCGCTTTGGGTTGTTTTTTATTCTGGAGTGTCTTCTCCGTTCCGGTATGACGATTGCTGAAACCAGCACACCCGGTAAAGGCGCCCGGTTCGAGATTGCGGTGCCGAAAGGGATGTACCGTTTTACGTCAATAACTTCGAAATTAATCGGGTTATGAGCGCGGCCCTGGTCTCATCATCGCTCGTTTTAGTATATTTTGAATTTTGAGCCCGATTTGCTCGTATTTTCCATTTCGACTTTTACGCATAAAAAATGGGTTGTGCCAAATAATCGGCTAAGATTGTGCCGTAGGTTTCAGCAGGTGACATTGATTCTACAATCAAAAAAAGGGAGCAGATCAGCTCGCAATGAATAATACCCGGATAAAGTTGCAAACGTAATAGCACAAGCACACGGGAATCAAGGAAGGGGACATACAATGTCTCGTCCTTCATACACAAGACTCAAAGTAATCACAGTATGAAAAATGGATATATCTGATCTTTAACCGCCCTCCCACTCGCTCCGGTCCCCTATCACCTCGAATACCCAAACACTGACAGCCCAACGTTAACAAGCCCCGGTGCATTCGTCATCATGAGATACATCCCGGTACAGAGAAGGGCACAGTCCTCGGGAAGGGCAAATCCAACGATATAGTAATGGTACTTGTCTTTAAGCGCGGAGATCAGTTCTGGTGACATCGGTTTCTCATTGTCAGGCAACGCCTCCATTTTCTTTATCTCGTCCCACGCAAGCGGAGTCCTCTTCCAGAACCAGAGCCCCTCCTTGAGTCCGAAGCCGAAGGCGTGCCACTCTGTTGCCGTGAGGGAAAGAAAGGTGGGGGTGGTGGGATCTTCGAGCATGATCACACTCCCATCCCGCAGATGGCGCACCGGGTCTGCCACTCATTCTCGAACATCCCGCTCACCCGCAATC
>JAPKXV010000322.1:0-9567 GCA_026394635.1 Methanoregula sp.
CGCGAACGGCGAGCTGTACAACGTGACGTTCAGCCGGGACCGGGTCACGGTCCAGTCCTACTCGGACAACGCGATCCTCGCAAAGGTCGAGACCTGGGCGGACACCGTGCCGGAGCTGGCCTGAAACGGTGATCATGATGGAAACCGAAGTGCAGATAACACTCCTGTTCCTTGGAGCAGGAATCCTCGCCTACGTGATCATTCCCGGGTTACTCGTCATCTGGGACCGGGTGCTCGACTACATGGGCGGAGCGAACGGCAAGGCATGAGTGCCAAAGGCACGAAGCATTGAGAAGATCGAAGATCTTCGACCGTGAGCTTGAGAAGCCATCAGGCTTCGAGGTACTAAAAAAAGAAAAAGAACCGCACTTTCCATTCGCGGTGAAGTCAGCCGGGGCAGGGGAGAGATCCCCTGCTCCCCGTTTTTATTTTTTTGATGAGTCCAGACCGGGAACGGGTATGGAGTTGCAGCGACCGGCCAGCATCCCTGAACCTCCCGACAGACCGGCCAACTCGCAACATTTCAAATAGTTCCGGGGAAATATATTGCTAACAGAAAGCCAGAGGTGAACAGTATGGCAAAACCCATTGAGATTGGGCTGGTGCTGGAGGGGGAAGACGCCCGGAGGTTCCACAAATACATGGAAGATCCGAAGATTACAAAAGAAGGGCGAAAACTCATCCACGAAGCCATCAAAATCGCAAAGAAAGAAAAACTCTATGCCTGAGCTTACCTATTTTGATATAGTCTTCAAGCCGCTCGATGCAACTGACGATGTATCTTCTTTTCATTCAACTGAGCAGGAACTTGACGATTTTTTAAGAGAAGATGCAATCAATAACCAGACGAACCGGTTGTCTGCAACATTTCTTGCCTTCTGGAATGACGACCTTGTGGGATATTTCACGTTAATCAACGACAGCATTGTCGCAGAAGCGGTTCATGAGTCGGACCGCGAACCCACCTGGGAATACCGTAAATATCCTGCAATCAAGATCGCCAGGATGGCACGCCACCGCGATTTCGATGGTTATGGTATCGGTACCAGCATGCTTCTCCGGATTTTTATCATCGTCCTGCATGTCTCGCAATTTACCGGCTGCCGTATCATAACGGTTGATTCCAAGCCCGGCGCAGCCGGCTGGTACCAAAAGAAGGGTTTTACCCTCGCACAGATGAAACCGCGTGAAGATACTGTACCACTCTATATGGACTTCCACCGGTTTGTGTCCGAGGAAGAGCAGCGTGTACTAACATCCCTTCACGACTTAAAAAAATAATTTTCCTTGTCCTTTGCGTAACAAGCCCACGCCGGTTGTAGGGCGGGACAGGGAAATTGAAAAAAAGAAAGTTACGCCCGGGAACTCTTCTTCCTGCGTTCCTTAATCCCGGCAATGACCTTGTCAAAATCCTTATGAAGCCACTGCTTACGCTCTTTGGTATAATCTTTTATCTGCATGGATGGCCTGCCGACTGAACGGATCGGTTCAGTGGTGCGGTTTTTTCATCTTTTGTTTTTTCTGCCGTTCAAGCAATCTTCCCTTTACGGTATCGAGATCGTCGGGCAGCCACTCATCACGCTCTTTGGTATAGTCCCCGGTCCCGGTCTCGTAGCTCTGGATGAACCGTATAGCGTCGGCCAGTCCAAGGTTTTTTACCAGTACGCGGAATCCCTTGATCCTGATCTCATTCAACGTCTTCGCTTCCATCCATTGTCACCTCCATCAGCCACTGCACGGGATTCTGGACATTCGTAGTGATCTTGTCTTTGTGCCTTTAAATCATTTTTATGAGAGCATCATCAGTTGTCAGGAATACCGCACCTGCGTGCTCAGCGCACGCGAGATGGAGAAGATCGCGGCTGGTCTCAGCCCCGGAGGGGATGACCATGGAGAACGAAGTTCTTATCACCGCGGTCTTCGTAGGTGCAGGACTGCTCGCCTACGTCGTCATCCCCGGCCTGCTCGTCGTGTGGGACCGGGTGCTCGATCACATCGAATCCGGAGGGAACAACCCCAAGTAGTGTACTGGGAACAAAGGGCAGGGGGAAATCCCCCGGCTCCTCTTCTTTAATTTATTCAGGAGCAGCAAATCCCCCACCTGTTGCAGCCGGGCCAGGGCCCACGCTGGCTGTTGACTGCCGGAAGCAATGGAGAAGATTTCCGCCCGGGAAAATCCGGGACAGCAGAAGACGCCTGGCGCGATATTTTACCGGGTCAGGAACTGCTTTGTACAAATGCCCGGCTCCAAAACATCTATAATGTAGTGTATCAAAAAAATGGACATATGTCTAAAAAAATAGACATCAATGAGAATGACCTCATGGTACTCGCCCTCTTTACCGGGGGATACAACCGCGAATACTATATCCGGGAGATCAGCACCATCCTCCCGATCAGCCACGGGACTGCCCAGACAATTCTTGAGCGGCTGGAAAAAAAACTTGTCCTCTCATCATCCCTCCGGGGAAAAACCCGGATCTTCCGGATTAAGCCCGGGGAGATCGCCGTCCAGTATTTCATCCTTGCAGAGCACTATAAAAAAATTGCATTCATCGAAGAAGATCCCTATATTTTTGAAGTGTTGAACAGGATTGATCCCTTCATCGAAGGCATTACCCTGGTTTTCGGGAGCCATGCAAAAGGGACACCGACAAAAGAATCCGATCTCGATCTCATTATTGCGGGACACTACCGGGAAAAGGAAATTTCCCGGATCGGAAAAATGTTCGATACTGAAATAAATATCCATGCATTCCCGGAAGATCTCTTCAAGAGCACCGACCCGCGGGACACGCTTCTTTCTGAAGTGAAAAAACACCATATTGTCTGGAAAAACACGGAGCCGTTTGTCCGTGCGGTGATTGCATGAAACACAAACTGATCTGGTGTGCCGGGGCAAAAAACGGGATAATGCTTATCGAGCCCAATGACGACCTCGCATCTGCCTATCTCAGGAAATCCGCTGACGCGATGGAAGCCATGCATTCCGTTGCATCACGCGACTGGAAAATTTCCGCTGGTTATTATTCCCTGTATTTCTCGCTGTATGCCGTGCTTATGAAAACCGGGATCAAATCCGAGAACCATGTGTGTACAATCGGGATCATGCAGCACATTCTTATGGATTTTTTCACCCAAGAAGAGTATGAGCTGATGGATCGGGCGCGACAGGCCCGTGTAGAGTCCCAGTACTATACCACAAGCGAGGTAACCGCCGTTTTTGAGGATACCCTTGCAAAACAGGTCCCGCGTTTCCTCGTCAAATGCCAGGGCGTTGTGGACCGTCTTGATACGAAAAAGGTACGGAAAATCCGGAATACGTATCTGGAACTGACAAAAAGAAATGAATAATCGTCGGACGACATTGTCCCCGCAACCGCCCTCATGGCGGCAGCCGACCTGACAACGGCCCACGCGGGCACACCGGCACATGACCCGGCGGACGACTCGTTCTCCGCAACGGTCAGGTGCCATGACGCGAACGGCGAGCTGTACAACGTGACGTTCAGCCGGGACCGGGTCACGGTCCAGTCCTACTCGGACAACGCGATCCTCGCAAAGGTCGAGACCTGGGCAGACACCGTGCCGGAGCTGGCCTGAAACGGTGATCATGATGGAAACCGAAGTGCAGATTACACTCCTGTTCTTAGGAGCAGGAATCCTCGCCTACGTCATCATCCCCGGGTTACTCGTAATCTGGGACCGGGTCCTCGACTACATGGGCGGAGCGAACACCCCAAAGTAGCGTGATGCGAACAAAAGGGCAGGGGAAAGATCCCCTGCTCCATTTTTTTAAGGGACAAAATTCAGCTGGCCACGCAAGCTCCTTTATAGTCTCATGCATAAACACTGGTGTGACAGAAGAATGACTGCAATTCCCCGGAAATATATCACAGACGACCGTAACCAGAAGCAGGCGGTAATTGTCGATCTTGAAACCTTCAACCGGATGGAATCCATTATCGAAGACAACGGTCTTGCAAAATTCATGGAGGAAGCAGAAGCAGACGAAGCCCTCTCTGTCCATGAAGCCAAAAAATTTTATAAATCATTGAAAAAGGATTGAGATGCCGGCCTGCAAATATAAGAAAATTTTCCTAAAAGACCTGGCATCGTTGCCCAAACGCTATCGCTCCCGGATCGAGCGGCTGGTGTTTGATGAGATCCCGGTCTCGGAGGATATTTTTCGCGATTTTGATATCCATAAAATGACGGCATATCAGCATTATTACCGCATAAGAACGGGAAAATACCGTATTGGATGCATGATAAATGCAAAAAACGAGATCATCTTTTACCGGGTAAAAAGCCGCGAGGAGATTTACCGGGTCTTTCCTTAACCGGTTCAATACAGTCTGCTCTTCGATTACCAGAAACCTGTGCATGGATCTTATTACTCCTTTCAATTTCTGAAGAATTGAGCACGGCGAAATTCGAAGACGAGAAGAGTTCAGCAGAACTCTACGATGGTGCCTGCAAAAACCTTATCGGTCACGGGAACGTTAAATAGAGTACAGGAATCGTCCATGACAACGATAAAAGCCCGGGTTATCGACAGCCACCACCTTGAGCTTGAGCGGGGGCTCCGGAAGAAGAGCGGAGAGGTTTTTGTCAGGATTATTGAGAGAAAACCGGTCGAGTCGCTGCGTGGCGCCTGGGGATATGATATTGACAGTGCGGATTTTGTTAAAAAACTGCGCACGTCAAAAAAGATTGAACCCCTATGAACTTTTTTCTGGATACGAGCATCTGTATCGATGTCCTGCGGACCCATGGGGCAGAAAAATCCTTTGAACTGTTCAAAAGCTTTGAAGATACACATACGGGGTATGTATCGGTAATCACGGTAGCAGAACTCAAGCGCCGGTGCATCGTTATCTTCAAAACGCGACGCATGGAAAAAGACCGATGCTCTCCTTGCACACGTGCAGGTTATTGACCTGACAGAACCGGTTGCATTCGAAGCCGGAAAGATCTACGCGGCTCTCTCCCGCACCGGAAAGAGAATTGAGTTCAATGACTGCCTGATTGCCGCAACAGCAAAGTCGGTCGGCATGAACCGTATCGTAACACGGAACCGTGACCACTTTAACAGGATTGCAGATTTTTCAGCTGTTTTGCCCGAAGATCTTGAATTCTGAATTTTCAAATCGCCTTCTCTGTTTTGAAATCATGTTCGACCTGGTAATTAACTCGTCCCATATCCCCTCCCATTGACCAGAACCATTATACAATATTGGCACAATAATGTTCCATGTGGAACAGAACTTAACCAATGAGATCGTTGCGCTCCTCGTGCACAACGACCTCCACGCACGGGGCATCGCGGTAAAACTGGACACAAACCACATGACCGTTGCACGGGTACTCCGGGGCCTCATGGGGGAGAACGTCGTCGATTACCGGGCCGAGGGAAAGAACAAGGTCTACTTCCTGAAAAAAAGTATCGAAGGAAGGAATGCTGCAATGATTGCGGAGATCTACAAACAGTCCCGGATCATCAGCCGGTATCCGGTGCTCCGGGGCGTCTTTGCCTCAGTTACAAAACTGGCCGGTGTTCGCCTCGCCCTGCTCTTTGGCAGTTACGCGAAAGCGCTTGCAACCACAACGAGCGATATCGATATCTATATCGAAACTCCTGATACGGACGTGAAGAAACAGCTCGAACAGCGGCATACATCACTCAGCGTGAAGATCGGAACGTTTGACCCGTCAAGCCCGCTGATCCGCGAGATCATAAAGGACCATATCATCATCCGGGGCGTGGAGGAATATTTTGACAAAACAGAATTTATTCCAAAGACTGCATAAGGAACAGGCGCTCGTGTCTGGCTACCTGTTCATCGTCCTGCTGTTTGCGGCCATCTATTACGGCCCCGACGTGTTCGTGTACTATGCCCTGACATTCTTAATCCCGGTGGGAGTCGGCCTGTATCTCATACGGGCCCGTAAGGAGCCGGTTGCAAAACAGGGATGACAGATAACCTGATTACGTACCCGGAATAATGGACTGAGTAATAACCCGTTATAGGGATGTGGACGTCTATGGAAGTCGAGGAACAGATCATCAGGGAACTGCACCAGGTGCCACGGCAGCGTTATCGTGAGATCCTTGACTTCATCAGGTCAGTACAAAAGAAGACCGCGAACGAAACCGCGTACGCAAGCGAGTCCTCCTTAAAGAAAGATTGGCTGCGTCCTGAGGAGGACGAAGCATGGGCGAATTTGTAAAAGCGACGTTGTCGAAAGTCCTCTTTCCCTTCTCAGATTTGAGTAATGCAAAGAAACGCCCGGCTCTTGTGATCGCCTCCCTTGATGGAGATGATGTGATCCTCTGCCAGATAACCAGCCGGCAGGTGATAGACAAGTACAGCATCCCCCTAGGCGAGGAAGATTTCATCGAGGGACCGCTCAGGCAGGATAGTAACGTCCGGCCGAACCGGTTATTCACTGCCGACAGCCGGATTATCCAGTACCGTGCGGGACACTTAAAAGATCAGGTATTGAATACAGTCATCGATCGGATAATCAGAATTCTCAAAGAATAATCTGATAATTTTTCTGAATAGGAGAATCCGTAATTAATATCGTATCACCGCACCTCCATCCCCTCTTGCCAAAATCCTCTCCGCTCTTTGCAAGAACCAATAAAATACCCACGAAAAAAACGAGTCGCGAAAAAAAAATTTAGATGTAGGGGTTGCGGAGAGCCTTGCCCACACCGAAGGTCTTGCGGCCTTCGAGCGTCGTCTTGTTCTTCGTGATCTTCTCGTTTGCGAGCTTGGACACGAGTTCAAGGCCGGGCTTGACTTTCTCGATCGGCTGGGTCTCGAAGCAGCCTGCTGCGACTGCCTTTGCCCAGACCGAATCACCGATCTTGCTGCGCACAAAGACGGTGCTCCATCCATCGGGGCTGCCGACGGAACCGGTGGAGATGTCGCCGAGGTTTGCAACATAGTCAAGGCAGACGTGGCAGCCGGGCTGCTCGTACTTGTGGGTCACCTTGAGCGGCAGCTGGACGACCTGTCCGCGCTTGCCGTAGACCCAGAACTTGCCCTTGCCGATCTCCATCTTCTTGACGGCCTCCATCTTCATCGCCGCGTGGTCTTCCACGAGCTGGAGGATGGACTGGTACGGGAAGTTCTCCATGCAGAAGATACCGACCGCGAGAGCGATGCTGGCGCCGACATCACGGGCACCAATCGGGTACAGCTGCAACTTGCGGATAGCCTGCATCTGGCAGGGTGTGCCGACGATACCGATCTTGTCAAGGCCGAAGCTCCGGGTCGCTTCCTTGATTAAGGAGACATTCGGGCTGAGGTTGTATTTGGTACCGGCTGCTGCAAGCAGCTCTGCCTTTGTCGTTACAACGGCCGGGAAGGGCCTGAAGGGCTCAACCATGTCCCAGTTCGAGTTGTCGGCCATGACCTTTGACGGGTTTGCTTTTGCAAATTCCTTGGTTGCCGCGACAATCGCACCATCAATAATACCCTCATCGAGGGCAAATGCAAAGAGGGATGAAACAATTCCGCCATCCTGGGCGTGTTTGAGAAGCTCCTTGTCGGTGCTCCGTGCTGAGACGCATGATTTGTAAATACCGAGTTCTGTTCCCATTTCAGTCACCTCACTGGAGTGCCGCCATTATGGCCTCGTTGATCGCCTCATAGTTCGATACCACATCGAAGCTGAACCAGCTCCTTGGGCACTGGTTGTAGCACGCACCGCACTTGATGCACAGGTCGCGCTGCCCCTGGGGCTTGCCGTACTCATGGGTGATTGCACGGACCGGGCAGGCTGATGCACAGCTGCCGCATCCCATGCAGAGACCCTGGTTGATGACTTCGGTCATCAGGTCGCAGAAGCATGCGCTGGTTCCTCTCTGTGCCGCCATCATGAGCGGGGTTAAGAACTTGGTCGCCAGCTCCTTCTGTTCCTTGGTTCCCTTGAGGAGCAGGTATGCCATGACCGCGACATTCCTGATCATCTGGGGAGACGGTGCGCATCCGGGGATGTACACGTCTACCTTGATAATATCACCAATCGGCAGGAACGCTTCCTGTGCCGGCTGGTTCTGCTGGCCGCCGCGGGAGAACCGGGTGATGTTGCCATAGCAGGCGCAGCCACCGAGTGCCACGACTACGGTTGATTTCTCACGCGTTTCCTTGATCTCTTCCACTGCGAGTTTGTCATTAATACAGACTGAACCCTCAACGAACGAGACATCGACCTTCTGGATGTGCCTTGCGTCTGCAAGTGTTGGCATGTACTTCAGGTCGACGTATTTGTCGAGGAGTGTTAACAATCCACCGTAGTTGTCTGCTAATGCCACAGTACAACTGTAATCTTATCTGCCACAGGCTTAACCTCCTTTTTTACTTCTGCTGCTTTTGGTGCTACGTCAGTTGGCTTTGCCGGAGCAGCCGCAGGTTTCTGCGGTTCCTCGCTGACGTTCTTCTTGAAGACACTTGATAGTAGTCCCATAATTTATCCCTACCATTTCCAGTACGAACCGTATCGTTCCGGGTATAGCGTTTGAAACTTCATCCGAGAGTCCGATCTCCATCTCGGGATCGGTGACACGCGCCGGCTGGCATCCGACGACCGTGATATCGATAAGATCTTTTATGCGCTGGAGCGGTTCGGCCAGGTCCCATGAATGTGCGTCCCGGTAACTGCCGGGAGGCAGGTCCTCCACGCGGAACTTTGCTAACGTCCCGGGCTTCTCGCCAAAATCCGCAATATCGATGATGATGAGCTTTTTGGTAACTTCCGGGTCAAGGAGCGTAAAAATAAAGTGCGGGCCGCCAAGGCCTGCATCGATTATCGTTACATTGTCGGGAAGCGAGAGCTTCTGCATCTCCTCAATAACTGCCGGGCCAAACCCATCATCGGCAAACAGGGGGTTTCCGCACCCTGCGATCACAATCTCGGAATACAGCATCGCGGTGCTCTCACTGGATGAGTTTCTGGGCTACCAGCTTGTTGTCCTCATCGATAACGATCATGTGGGTTGCACATGACACACAGGGGTCGTACCCGCGCATGATCACTTCGGCAAGCTGCCAGGGTGCGCCGGTTAAGGCCGCGCTGCAGGTCGCGAAGTTCCACGTGGTCGGGACCAGCATCGAGAAGTACTGGACTTTCCAGTCCTTGACCCGGGCAATGTGGACATCAGTTCCCCGCGGGGCTTCGTTCGATGCCCAGCCGAGAGAACCGTCGCCCGTCGGGATGTGGTCTGCAACGACTTTTCCGCTTGTGTTCAGCGCATCGATGCAGTCGATCATCTCGTAGAAGCAGTCCTGGTACTCCATCTGGCGGGCAACGTTCTGGCCGCAGGTGCCTTTCTCGTCATAGTTCTTGTACGTGACGAGACGTGCACGCGGGCCGACTTCGACAGGCTGTCCGTCGTACATCGGGATGCCGGTGCAGGCTTCCATCTGGGGGTTGGTCTTGGTGCCCATCTTGGTGGTCCCGCCAATCGGGTAGCGTGGCTCCTCGAGCGAGACTTCCATCTCGCCCATGTACCAGTCATACGGCCGGGCTTCCTTGAACCGGTTGATGTCC
>JAPKXV010000322.1:9624-10179 GCA_026394635.1 Methanoregula sp.
CTCTGCCTGTGCATGGGCAAGGGTAAGCCCTTCCTTTGCCAGGTCGTACATCTTGGTCTTTGCCTGCTCGGAGCAGTTCCGGTACATGCCACCGATACGGGTGTTGCTCGGGTGGATCGCTTCGCCACCGGCAATCTGGCAGATGGTCTGGCCGATCTCACGGATCCGCTGGATCCGCTTTGCAACGGTGCGTACCGGCTCTTCTGCCGTGAACGGGTTGATCTTCGTCTCAGTGCCCGGAATATAGTAATCGGGCAGGAGCAGGATGTTGTGCAGTGCAATGCTGTGGGCACGGTTGCCCAGCTGGACGATGTGACGGAGCATCTTTGCATCTTTGGGGATCTCGCACTTGATGGATGCTTCCATCGCTTCGGTACCGGCAAGGTTGTGTGCAACCGGACAAAGACCACAGACACGGGACGCGATCTTGGGGACCTGCTCGGGTGTCTTGCCGATGGCAAGTTTTTCAACGCCTCTCACCGGGGTAATTGAACACCAGTTACCCTTTTCGATGATACCTGCGTCGTTAACCTTCAAGACAAGTTTTGAGTGTCC
>JAPKXV010000175.1 GCA_026394635.1 Methanoregula sp.
ACTCTTTTGCCGTAGCAAACGCGTCAAAAGAAATGACCGATGGGTTCAGGTCAATGACAAATTCCCAGTCAGTATTGGCGCAGCAGTGAATTCCCAGTCCGCCCTGTACAAGGGCAGCGATGTCCTGCCAGCCCGAGCGTACTGTGTCAAAGTCAATTGGTACAACCGATGACCCCAGCGACGCGAGATATGGCTCGTTGAGTACGACCAGTGTTTCCTTCACACCGGTCTTTTTCTGCATCTCGGCTTCACACCAGCGGGAGCGGAGCGCGAGCAGCTTCGCGAGCATATCAGCAACCTGTGCATCGTAGTAGATCGGGCGTTTACCGGCATCGACCACCTGCATCCCGAACGTGACCGGGCCGGTCACCTGGCATTTGAGGATTGGAACTGATGAGAGATCCTGCAGCATCATCTCGATAAAACCCGAAGCATACTCCCGGTGCAGCGCATACGGTGCATAGTTGCCTTCCAGGTAATCGGCAAAGACGTTCTCCATCGCCGCGAAGGTATCGGTGGTGCTGTCAAAGGTGAGCCGGTCCTCCTTGATACTGCGTCCCGGCAACTGCTCGGAGTCGTTATAGACGATGCTTTCCATCTGCCCCCGGTCAGGGAGCGTAGGGACATACGGGAATTCAGGAAATATCGAAAGGATGTCCTTACATGCCTGTGCCGGATCGGTGTGGGGGAGTGCCCCGACTCCCGTGGCACGGGAGCGTGGAGGTGAGATCATCCGTGCCATGAGTTACCCCCTATGTAACCTGCAGGTATCGAGCATCTTCTGCACTTCAGGGAAGAGCGAAAGATCGGTGTGGGGTAAAAATGCACTGGAGGTATACTCGTCCATGAACGCTGGTTCAGCGTTCAGCTCGATATAGGCAATCTTTGTGGCAATCTCATCAAGCGTCTTTCGTTTCCGACGGTTGATCAGGGCAATATTTGCACCGGTCACCGCCCCGTTGCCGATATTTTTGATCTGGCTTATAGGGATCTCGGGGATCAGCCCGATCGTCGCAGCGTTCATTTTGTTCAGGTAATTGCCGAATGCCCCGGCGAAATAGATGGTAGTTATCTGCTGCCGGGATATTCCTGCCTCCTTCATCAACGTCACACAGGCAGCATGGACCGATGCCTTGCTCATGATCAGGTTTTTGATGTCATTTTCAGTCAGCACAATATCCTTTCCGATATCGGTCTCTTCTGCCCGCACGACCACGTATTCCGGGAAATGGACACCGGTACGGATCCTTGGATGGTTAAAACCGGTGTTGATCCGCCCGTTCCGGTCGATAACACAGTTCATGAGCAGCTCTGCGAGGAGGTCGATCAAACCCGAACCGGTCAGACCCCGTGGCTTGATCCCGTTGATGGTGCTGTATGCCGGGTCAAGCGTTGCAGGATCGATCGTGATCTTATCGATGGCCCCGGGATTTGCCCGCATACCGAAAAGAACCTCCCCTCCTTCCAGCGCCGGCCCGGCTGCACCTGCGCAGGAGAACATCCATTCCCGGTTCCCCATTACAACTTCGAAGTTTGTGCCGATATCGATAAGGAGCGAGATCTCTTCTTTCTCTGCCATACCACAGGCAAGGATATCCGCAATGATATCTCCTCCAATAAAGTCGCTTACTGCAGGAAATAAAAAGAGCCCCCCATTCCTGTTGCAGGCAATTCCGATCCGGCCGGAAGCAACAGAGAGTGCCCTGCGCACGACCGGGACATAGGGCTCGGCAATCATGTATCCCGGATCGATCCCCAGCAGCATATGGGTCATCACCGTGTTGCCTGCAACTACGACTTCGTAGATATCCTCACGGTCGATCCCTGCACTGTTTGCGGCAGTGGTGAGCGCGGCGTTGATGCTGTCTGCAGCAAGTGCCTGGAGTTTTGAAAGGCCGTTCTTTTTTGCAAAGTTCACGCGGGCAAGGATATCTTCCCCACAACTGATCTGTTTGTTGTAATTGGAAGCGACTGCGACCATTTTGCCGGCGACGAGATCCCAGAGGTATACCACAACGGTCGTGGAGCCCAGGTCTACTGCTGCACCGTAGAGCCGCTTGGATGTGTCGTTCTCCTGGAGGTCGACCAGCCGGTACCCCCCGGGGACGAGGGCGATGGTGCCGGTCACTTTCCAGTCGGAATGGCGCAGGAGCGTGGGGATCTCCCGCAGGGCTTCCAGCGGGGCATACATCTTCTCGGCGACCGGGCCACCGTTCTTCTGGATCCCCCAGAGGAGTCGCGAAAGGTCCGGCGAGGGGTCGGAGAGCGTCGGTGGCAGGAGTTCGACATAATATTTCCTGACCGACGGGTGCAGTTCGATCCCGGTATCCAGCCCCTCGATCAGGATCTTCTGTTCCTGGATGAGGGTGCTGTCCGGGATGATGATCTGGAGGTCTCCCTGTACGGTGGCCTGGCAGGCAAGACAGGCACCCTGTGCCAGTTCCTCCTGCGTAAAAAACTTCAAGTTCTTTTGCTGGTCAAATTCTGTTTTGCCTGACTGGACATAGACCACGCATTTTCCGCATTTTCCCTGCCCGCCACAGACCACGTTGATATTCAGCCCGGCACGCTGTGCGGCATCGAGTACGGTGGTCTCACGGGGCACTTCGATCTTGCGGTACCCGGGAAGAAAGGTTACCGTGTGCATTTATTTCTTCCACTCCTGTTCCAGGTACTCACCGATCTCTGCTGCGTCCCTTGGCCCGACCAGTACCTTCCATCCTGTCATCTCCTCAATCCTACCGGAAAGTGGTGCTGCATACCCGGGAATGATGAGTTTTTTGTGGGCTACTTCGTTTTCCACCCCGAACCTGATCAACGCGTCGCGGACAAGGGTTTCATTGAGTTTGCCTGCAGCAACAGACGTGAGAACTGATAACCCTTCAGTATCGACAACCAGCATGAAACAAGGGATACGGGTGGATTCGAGGTAACCCTGCAGGGTAAAAAATGTCAGGGAAAAATTCACGGTCATGAGCACCGGCGCATCTTTTCCGGGAGTACCCACGCGGTATAATCCGGGGTTCATCTGGATCGGTTTCTGGGGATCGGTATAGATGTTCTGGCGCAGGGTAAGAGCAGCTTTTGCTGATGCCTCTGATAGCGGGGCAGTAACGATGACGGATGCATATTTTACAATACCAAGGGCAATTGCAGCATCCTGGATGTCTGAACCCGTAGCATCGAGAAATACGGGGTACCCAAGGTCCGGCATCGCTCTCGTAATCGCAAGCTGCCGGATCGCTGTAGATGCGGTGATAAATTCACCAAGGGACTGCGGGGATGAGTCCATGACAAGATCCTGCACTCCTTCTAAAGCACACTCCTTTGCCAGCTGTGCCAGTTGTTCCAGGCCCCGGGCTTTGATTACCAGAGGACAGTCATGGTGTTTTGCAAGGGCACACATCTCTTTGAAATTTTCTTTTGTTGCTGCATGGAGCAGGGGACGATAGGTGCCGCAGTGGACAAGAGCTGCAAAGAGCGACTCTGTTTTTTCAGATATGAGCACGAGCGGCAGATCGGCTGCCTTCTCAACCGTTGCAACAGCTGCTGCAAACATTTCCTTTGTGCCGCTGGAATTCTCAAGAGCAATACCATTACACCGGAGATCTGAACCAACCCGGATGAAGGATTCGTCCCTGACCCTTTTCGTTACTGCCGAAACCTCTTCCATTGTCTGTGTATCGGATACTTTGAAGAAAATTCCCGGCGGATGGTAGAACGTCTTCTCGTGCCGGTAGAGCACGAACTCCTCCCCGATTGCAAACGAACGCTCTCCAATGCCTATCTTCACAAGCCGTATGGGCGGGCGTGTACTTGCACCCAGCACCGCTTTTGCCTGCTCGTCAAGGTGCGGGCAGAGGTCGACATCTGCCTTTCCCCCGGCAAGTTTCATGGCAAAGGTCAGACAGGTGGGGTCCCCGCACTCCTTGCAGTTCTTTTTTGGGAGGAGTTTGTAGATGTCAAGCGCTTTGAGTGCCATGTCAGATCCTCCCTGTGGGATCTGAACCGGTTTTCAGGCTTGTAAAAGCTTTTTTAAGCCTGCCAACAGTTTTTGGGTGGCGCACGCAGATAATCTCCGCACCGGCAACCGCCGCGGCAAGTCCGGCATAGAATTCCCATGCAACAGCCATCTCATCCTGATATGCAGTATCGGCTTCCCTCACTTCTTTTATCGTGAGTGAGTCGATTGCTGAACAGATCATGGGCATCGCAAGGTCTGCATCCCCTTTGAGCGCAGAGAAACGGATGCGTTCCATAGCAGAGTATGAGTACTCAAATCCGTACCCGAGTGTCCCGGTATACGGGTCAATCATGATATGATCCTGCTGTATCCCGATCTCCCGCAGCAGGATATTGAGCTGTTTTGCGAGGTTGATGTCAATGGGCGACTGTGCGATGATTGAGTGGTTATAGGCAAGCGCGGCAGCAGCGATGCTCCGGTACCTGCCTGCTTCCGCAGTGCCAAGCAGCAACCGCTCTCCTTCTCCAGCCTCACCACACTTCTGGAACACCTCACTGTCGATCCCCGGCTCGTTGCTCCCTTCAATGATGAGGGGCAGGCCTGTTGCCGACAACACCTCTTCGACAGCTTTTCCCACCAAAGGAATATCCGAAAAATTCCTCTGCCGCGTACTGGTAAGGTAGAGGCGTATCAGGTCAGCACCATACACGGTCTCAGCGGTTGTAGCCCATGCCGACACATCGTCAACAAGGTCGCCGCAGTAATTCCGTACGATCTGCGGCCAGTACTGCGGTTCGTCGCAGATCTCAAGAGCAACGAGAGGAGAAGAAGCTGGTGCATGATCAAGGAAGGGGAGAGTGGTTCCCCCGCCGACACGGTAGGAAATCTTCCGTGTCCCTCCTTCTGAACGTGTGGCACCGAGGATCACGCTGCCGATTGCACCAGTCCAGCCAAACCGGATATCTGATCCCATCATGTACCTTCACACCAGCGGTTTCATGGTCAGGGAGGGATGCTTCGCGCGCTCTAAAAATGCGGTCAGTTCTTCTATCGTGGTCGCCAGTGTCTCATCGGCAATCTTTTCAAAGAGGCCGGGATGGCCCTGCCCGATGAGTTTTTTTTGCAGGCGATCTTTTAATTCCTCTTTGAGCGCCGACGGAATCCAGACAAGGCGCTCAATGCCGCCATCCCCCTGAAGGAACCGGTCGGAGAGGATATAGTTTTTGGAGATGCCGGCAAACCCGGGTGTCTGGGCCCCGCCGCCGATGGTCCCGGCGAGCGTGGAAAAGGTCATCCCCGATGGCGTGACACCTTTGAATTCCCGGTTCACGACCATGATCCCGTTCACTTCCGGAAGCATGAGCGCAACGCATTCAAAACACCCGCAGCAGGTCATCGGGTACTCCATAACACTGTACAGTGAACAACGGTCGATCTCGCCATGACTCGCCTTTTTTACAAACCTGTTGACACCGTCAAACTCCCCGTTCCGGGCATTGAGAAGTGTACCTTTTTTGACCGGCTGGTTTGCACCGGCTGGAGAGATCTCGTACGCGATCTTTCCGTCAAGCCAGCTGATGGCCCCGCAGAGGGCAGGACGTTCAGGGGTGATCACGCACACGTGGTTTGGGGCAAAGGTCTGGCAGAGAGTGCAGGAATAATAGGTGTCCACATCCTCATCGCGCATTCCTTTGATCCGCGCATCGCGTTCTTCATAGACGGTCTCTGCATCCTTTCTTGCTGCAAGCACTTTTTTCTCATCGGTGATCAGCGTGACGGATACGGCATCGAGGAGCTGGGGAAAGTCCATACGGAACTTGCTTGCAAGGAGTTTCCCGATATGCGTGATCTTCACCCCTTTTGCAACTGCCTCTTTTGAGATCCTCACCCAGATGAGATCGCGCTGGGCAACATGCCACGATCCCTCCCCATAATTGACAAAGTTATGGATCCTCCGCTCGAGCACCGGTTCGTAATCTTTTTTCATGGATCTGCCGGCGACTTCGACGATAATGCCAAGCGGGTTTGCAGAACCTTCCTTCATCGCATCGATCTCAGGACCGATTACTGTAACCTGCCCGTCTTGTATCTCACCAACATTCCGCATTGTTAAAAGTTCAAAAGCCGTGGACCTTCCGCTGCCGAATTCCACGTACATCTCCTCTTTCCTGATGCTTTTACCCTCAAACGCGGGCGAACACCCCATGGGGATCGGGATTGCGGTTACAGTCACCCTGATGCCTTTTGCTTCCATTCCCTGCCGGACGGCATGTTCCGGTGGTGCCTCAACCCATCCCTCTCCTCTATAATCCCCAAGCGATATGATGGGGAAGCCGAGCACCCGCATTGCGTCAACTACCGCGATCTCTTCATCGGTAAGTCCGGGGAAAACGATCACAATTGCCTTTGCCCGTTCGGCAGCATATTTCAGGAACCGGGCAGTGTCTCCGGGAGTAACCCCGCCAAACATCATTGCGACCCGGGCAATAATGTCTGTGAAGTGCACGCCGTGTGCACCGGTGGAACCCAGAGGGATGAGCCGGTATTCAAGACCCAGTTTTACACCGCTCTGCTGGAGTGCAGGGACGACACCCCCTGCAAGAAAGGTGAGCATGTATTTTTCCTGCAGTTCCCGGCAGATTCCGGCAGCGGAACCTTCATTGGCCGGAGTCCCGATGACAAGTGCGAGTCCAAGAATACTCCCGTCTACGAGCGAGTAGCCGAGTTTGCGCAGCACCGTATCGCCAATAAAACCCGTATAAGGTGAGGGTTCCTTTCCCTCACGGCCAGTCTTTTCTGAAAGAAGACATTCTGCAGCGATAATGGGATTATTTGAAGCCCGGAGATATGCATCCTGTGAGGATGCGCGATCCCGCACGTCAATTCCCGTGAGGGCAAACGAAACCGGCAGATGGTATGCGGTCTCGCCGTACCCATGGAGAACCAAAATCGATTGCATCCGTTTTTTTAAAGATTCCCTGCCGGATGCAACTGCATTTTTCACCTCGGTCATTTTAAATATTCCTCTGATCACATCGTTGCCCTCTCGCATTACATATAGTTTCGGTACAGGACCAATCATGCGATTTGCAGGGAGCATTCTTTTTTAAGTAAGAAAAAGAACAAAAATATTTATCCTGTTCAAATGATATTCTTTATAACGTGAGGTTGAGAAATGAAAACAATGGGGAATAAAATCCCTTTTCCGGCAATCGTCCTGCTCTTTGTAGCAATGTGTATCGTAGTACCCGTGACTGCAGCAAGCGGAACCGTGACCATCACACTCCGTGGATCGGGCGGATATAATTTAGGGGATACAATTATCGTTGATGGAGCAACACCACCATGATCAAGATTACAGGACCCGGGTTACCTTCAGAAGGTGTCCCACTCTATGACTTGGCAGGAGTGCCCGGATCAGGAAATACCGCCAACGTAAATGCCGATGGGAAATGGACATTCCGTTGGGACACCCCGAAGGACTCGTCGAAATTGCAGACCGCAAAATACACCATTATTGCATCGGACAGCATGTACCCCGAAAAGACTTCGACAACTGCGATAATGCTGACAAAACCGCAAATTTACATGACGGTAAAGCCATCTTCCGCT
>JAPKXV010000221.1 GCA_026394635.1 Methanoregula sp.
CATCGGGGTAAACTCTTCCCCCACCTGCGGGGTGACCACCACCTATTATGGTAGTGCCGGGAACGAACCGCCAAAAAGGGAGGGTCGGGGGTTTTTCCTTGCACGGTTCCCCAAGATTAAATCGGTCGATGTATCAGAGTTCTGCCATTACAGAATTTATCTTGCGGCTCCGTTGTTCTCTGAAGCGGAACGGTCCTACAATACAGCACTCGCCGATCTCCTCAGACAGCACCTGTTTGAAGTGTATGTCCCGCAGGAAACCGGCGATGATACCGCTCACCGGGATTTGACGGAACATGCCCGGATCTATGAACAGAACAAAAAAGCCCTTTATGAGGCGGATTTGGTTGTTGCCGTTATCGATGGTGCGGACGCTGATTCAGGGACTGCATGGGAGATGGGGTACACAGCGGCACTCAACAAACCGGTATTTGCGCTCAGGACCGATTTCCGGAAAGTCGGCACCCATGAACATGTGAACCTGATGCTGGAGCAGTCGGCAACAGTGGTCACGAGCAGGGATGACCTGTTGTGGCTGTTGAAATCTCCTCTGCTTTGTTAATTTCGGAAAAACAAGCCAAAATTTTACGCATCACCCCCAGTACTCCAGTTTCAGGAATTCTAGGTTCTCTCCCGATCTCCACGACTGAGTAAACTATATGCCAATAATTACGAAATAGCTAATGATTGCGATGGGAAAGAAAAGGGAAGAGCACCAAAAAGGGAAAAAAGCAAAAAAAATCGGCGATTGCAATCTGAATGGAGATGAACCGACGGGTATCGGAATTAACAACACGCACTCCATTGATGCAATTAAAACCCTTCTTGCCAAAAACCGGTATGTCCAGACTCTCCTCGCCCTCACCCTTATCGGGGCATTCCTGCGCTTTTATAATCTTGGCTTTAACTCGCTCTGGCTTGATGAAGCCTCGACATATACCCTGTCCGTGAGTTCAATTCCCCAAATCTGGGAGGCAACAACAGCAGGGGAGTTCAATCCTCCGCTGTTCTATTGGGTAGAGCATATCATGCTGGTTTTCGGGAATAACGTTCTATTGGGTAGAGCATATCATGCTGGTTTTCGGGAATAACGAAATAACCCTCAGATTTATTCCCGCGTTGCTCGGAGTCCTGACAATCCCTCTGGTATATCTTGCCGGCAAGATGTTTTTCGACCGGAATGTGGGAATTATTGCCGCGGCAGCGTTCGCATTCTCCCCGTTCCTGATCTTTTACTCACAGGAGGCTAGAGCATACTCGATGATGCTCTTTTTTATCACCTTCGCGATGGTCTTTTATTTTAAGGCCCTGAAAACCAATGATGTTAAAAACTGGGCTCTTTTTGGCGTTCTCGCTGCACTGGCATTCTGGTCCCATTTTTATGCTATGGTTGTCATCGCAGCCCTGGTTCTGTACGCCCTTGGCATGCAAATCCAGAAAATCCGGGAGGATATCAGGACTCTCAAACCTCTGGCACTGGCAATAGCGGTATTCACCACCATCTGTCTGCCGCTGATTATCGTCACCATCCAGCTCTTTGCCAAAAGGAGTGCATCTGCACCAACATTCGGTATTCAGGGTTTTGGGATCATCATCGAGACTTTTAAGCAGATCTAGCAGATCTCCGGCTTCTCAGAAATTGCGATGTACGTGCTTGTCCTGCTGTTCATTGCTGGAATAGTCCAGGCATTTCTCATCGATAAAAACAAAGGGATTTTTCTGGTGTGGGTAACCGTTCTTACCTTCATCATCAGTTATATCCTCTCCTTCCGAATTCCGATGGTACCCCGGTATCTCCTCTTCCTCAATATTGTCTTTTTTATCGGGATTGCGATCTCGTACAAAATTTTCTATTCGCTCATAAACAACCGTGCTGTTGTATATGGTTTCATTGCATTTCTTCTCATTCTCAGCGCTCCATTCCTCCTGAATTATTATTCCGGGTATTCCAAGGATGACTGGAGAGGATTCTCAGGAATTATGCAGAAAACGACAAATCCGGGAGATTCTGTGGTCCTTGTGCCGGGGTATATTTCCCAGCCGTTTAATTATTATTATTCAAATACTACTGACAGGACATTTGAGTTCGGTGCTTACACAGCACAAGAACTCGATGTGATAGATGCGCAGAAAAATAACAATACTGCTGTGTACTTTATTGTAACCACGGACATATATTCCGCCGATCCAAGCGGCGATGCCCTTGCATGGTTAAAAGAGCATACAAAGCAGCTCGGGCAGGATACCGGGATCGCCGTCTTCGTTTCCGGCGCATCAGTGTGATGCAGGTAACCATGTATGACCTTTCGGTGATCATCCCCACCTACAATGAAGAAGCAAATATCCGAAATATCATTAGTGAAGTGG
>JAPKXV010000028.1:0-444 GCA_026394635.1 Methanoregula sp.
CTTGTAAGTTCCATTGGTGCCGCATACGGCATTTTACTTATTGCGATCCCATGGCTGTACTATGCTGGTTTCGAATCCTCACGGAGCCAGGCAACGCCTGGAAAGGTACTGATGCATGCACAGGTGACAGACCTCGAAGGTAATCGGGTCTCCTTTGCTCGGGCAACGCTCCGCTTCTTTGGGAAATTCATCTCGCTTGTGATCATCTTCATCGGCTTTATCATGATCGGGCTCACCAAAAAGAAACAGGGGCTCCACGACAAGATCGCCGGTTGTCTTGTACTCCTCCAGAATTAAATCTCTTTTTTGATCGACCGGGTTTTCTCGTTTTTTGCTATTCTGCCCAACCTGGACGTGTTCCATTTCGTCTGGTGGGCGCTTCCTGCATATATGCAATGCCGGCACTCCGTATTGGTGCAAAAACGTTACTGGTATCTTAGTTTC
>JAPKXV010000028.1:489-1864 GCA_026394635.1 Methanoregula sp.
TGTCAACCAGAGCAGGGAGAGGATCAGGATAAGGGAGATCAGGTTTGCGGCAATGATGGGGAGTGAATCAATCCAGATGCCATAGACCGCCCAGAGGCATACCCCGAGAGCAAAGAGGACGAGCATAGCAAGCGAAAGATCCCGGGTCTCTCTCAGATTCCATGCCCGTATCACCTGGGGAACAAACGAGACGGTAGTGAGCGTGCCGGCAATATAACCGATCATGACAATCATATCCATAAAAATCTCCTATAATCCTCAATGTAATCTATTTGGAAATCATGTATATGTGCAGGTACTCTTTACGGCTTTAGCCTGGTCATTACTTTTCACCGACTGGTCTGCGGAGCCTATCGGCAGCAATCCGGCGGGCTGATGTGGTATCGACCTGAGCCGTGCAAGGATGTCATCCCAGTTTGCCGGACTATTCACCCCATGGGCATATTATGTCAGCAGGGGTTCCGGCGAGAACTGGTCGGCAACCACAAGCCATTTTCTCTGTTCCCTGACAAGGAAGAACATATCCCTCCCGTTCATAACGTGCAAGTGCCCGCCTTTCTTTAAGGTGATGCTGAACAGGTACGTGACCACCGCACATCTCCCGGATGCATAGATGTGCACATGGTGATCTCTCTCTTTCCATTCATGGACTTTGGTTGTATCAACAAAACTTTTCCAGCCGGCAATGTAGGCAGCCCGTCCTTCAAGCCGCCCGGGAGTAGCCGGCACAATCGCAACCGCATCCGGGTGGATATATTCTTTAAATTCTGTTTCGTTCCAGGCTTCTGTCCAGCACCGGTTCATTGCCCGGATCGTCATTTCCACTTCGTGGATAAGGCCGGAATTGTCCATCGGTGTGTCTCCTTTACAAAAGGAAGTGCGGGTACGATAATAACACGCGGGGCGGACGGCGCGAAAGTGAAAAAAGAAAAAATTAAAATTTTATCCGTGGAGCTTCCTGCTCCCGCATGTTGTTCTCCATGGTCCAGAAATACGCTTCGCCATGAGCCACGCGGAAGATCGCAAGCTGTGCGCCCTTTGGGGCGTTCTTTAACAGGTCTTTCACCCAGGGACGATCCCGGTAGAGTCTCTCTTCAAGGGCTTTGTCCTCCAGAAACTCGACCTTTCCACTCACCCGCATCATCTTGCCTGCGCCCTGAACACCGGGCGCATAGAAACAGAGTTCGACTTTCGGATTCTGCTTCAGCTGCCGGCAGACACTTTTTGGGGTACCGGTGTGGTAATAGAAACCGGTCTTGTCTGCAAACCACATGGCAAACGCCCGCACTCTGGGCTGTTCTCCTTCAACCGTTGCTATATAGGTCACCGGGTTTTCACTGGCGAATTTTACGCATTCTGAATAATCCATTCGCTC
>JAPKXV010000043.1 GCA_026394635.1 Methanoregula sp.
CCGGGCACAAGATGCTCGGTCCCACCGGCACCGGTGTTCTCTGGATGAAGGATCCGGTAATCGAGCCGCTCATGCTGGGCGGGGGTATGGTCGAGACGCTAACACCCGACGGGTATATCGCTGCGGAAGGGTACCAGAAATACGAGGCAGGAACGCCAAACATTGGCGGCGGGATCGCGCTCGGGGCAGCGGCGGATTATCTTTCTACAATTGGTATGGAAAAAGTCCGGCATCATGAAGAACTGCTCATGACCCGGCTTGTTTACGGACTTTCAAAGAATCCCCGCGTTCATCTGTATGTCCCACCCGTTCCTGAATTCCGCATCGGGGTTGTCTCGTTCATGGTTGATGGCTTCCACCCGCATGAGGTAGCGCAGCACCTTGACGAGACTGCGGATATTATGGTGCGGTCCGGGCACCACTGCTGCATCCCGCTGATGGAGCATCTGGGGCTTCCCGACGGGACGGTACGGGCGAGCCTTGCACTTTACACGACCGAGCAGGATATCGACATGCTGGTTGCGACGCTGGACGAACTTACGCGGTGAATGTAAGAGATAAAAGCCCATGATATTATTTTCAACAGTGACCTTTTCTAAAAGCGATTTTTTAAATTATCCCTTCGCCGATACTTACACAACAGGAACCGGGGAGTAACACACGATCCCGGTTCCGGAGCAACAGCATGTACGGTCCTGAATTTGCCGATATTCTCGGACGTGTGCGGGTGAAACGTCCGCTCGTCCACCATATCACCAATTATGTCACAGTCAATGATTGCGCAAATATCACCCTGTGCGCTGGCGGTGCACCGGTGATGGCAGATGCGAAAGAAGAAGTTGCAGAGATGGCAACGGTTTCCGGTGCGCTTGTTCTTAACATCGGGACGCTCAACCCGGGACTTATCGAATCCATGCTTATTGCCGGGTCAGCGGCAAATAAGCATAACATTCCCGTCATTCTCGATCCTGTCGGGGCAGGAGCGACCCGGCTCCGTACCGAGAGCGCATGGCGATTGATTGCCGAACTGAAGGTCAGCATACTTAAAGGGAATGCCGGGGAGATTGGGGTGCTCGCAGGTGCAGGGGGTGCGGTAAAGGGTGTTGATTCTGAGGGTTTGAAGGGAGATCCTGTTCAGATCGCACGCGAATATGCAAAAGCCGAAGGGCTTACGGTGGTCATTAGTGGTGAGACTGATATTGTGACCGATGGTTCACGTACTCTCCTTGTGGAGAATGGAGATCCATTAATGGGGATGATCTGTGGCACCGGGTGTATGGCGTCATCTGTTGTTGGCACGTTTGCGGCGGTTGATGATGACCCTGTCATGGCATCAGCCGGGGCGCTTGCGGCGTTCGGGATTGCGGGGGAGAATGCAGCGGAAAAATTTGGGAGGCCCGGCGCGTTTAAGATTGCCCTGTTCGATGAACTTGCAGCTCTCGGACTCATGGAACTTGAGCAGTATGCCCGGGTGAAGGAAGCGTGACACACCGGATATGGTATACGACCTCTACGTGATCACGGATGAGACAATATCAGGATGCCATTCCCATACAGACATTGCACGGCAGGCAATCGCTGGCGGGGCTGATGTGATCCAGTTACGGGACAAGACCAGCGGGTGCCGGGATTTTAATGCTATCGGGCGGGAGATCCGAGAGATTACCCAGAAGACCCATACGTTGTTCATCGTAAATGACCGGCTCGATGTGGC
>JAPKXV010000117.1 GCA_026394635.1 Methanoregula sp.
GATGTCCCGCAGATCATCCTCGCCCACTTAAGCGAGATCAATAACACCCCGGAGCGGGCGAGGGCAGGCGCTCGCGAGGGTCTGGGGCTCTATTACGAGGAGAAGACTCTTATCGTGGCAACGCAGGATGGCACAAGCCCGGAGTGCCCGCAGCGGATGGTGCTGTGAGTTGTGGGGTACCGGTGGAGAACGGACACTGATATCCCTGATAACAATGTCATATTCCGGACTTAATCATACCATAACCGTATTAACTACCGGAGTTAACCATAGTATATTGTGGACAAAGATTACCTGATCCGGCTCATTCACGAATACAACCCGCAGATCCGGGGCGCCACTGTTGCTGTACCAACCACCTACCGGGATCTCTTCAGCGAGATTGAATTGTGGATGATAAAGAAACAGGCAATCGCAATTGTCGGACTGCGCCGGACAGGAAAGACCACGCTCATGCGCCAGTTGATGGTTGGGCAGGAGGGCACCCCCGTTTTCTTCTCTTTTGATGAAGAAGAGACGCAAAAGAAGGAGGTGCTGGTCTTTGTACTCGATTATGCGATCACAACCCTTCATGCGACCAGTCTCTTCCTTGACGAGATCCAGTACGTAGAAGACTGGGAGGGCACGGTCAAGCGGTACTATGACCAGACCGGACTCAAATTCGTAGTCTCAGGTTCGGAATCTCTGGAGATTTCGCGGGCAAAAGCGTCGCTTGCCGGACGATTGGTCGCGTTTCAACTCCACCCCCTCTCATTCCGGGAATACCTGCGGCTCAAAGGTGCAGACATAAAAAGAGAGCCGGCAGAGATGCACGATTACTCTTCAATGGAACAGCTCTACCGGCAGTGCATCACACGCAAGGAATACTTCGAGCAGGAGTTTATCGAATTTCTCTACAGGGGTGCATTCCCGGAACTCGTGCTCGAAGAAGACGAGAGCGTGATCCGGCGGTATATCCATGATCTCGTTGTCAAAAAGATCATTTACCGGGATATCCCGGCAATTTTTGAGATACGCCGACCGGATCTCCTGTACGAGCTGTTCCGGTACGCCTGCGGGACATCGTCCCAGCTCTTTGATGTCCAGAACATTTCCCGGCACTTCGGCGTTCATGCCGGGACTATCGCGAATTATCTCTGGTACCTGCGGTCAGCGTTCCTTGTGAATGTTGCGGAATCCTACAGCGCAAGCCCGGCAAAACGGGTACGAAGGAATAAAAAACTGTATGTCACGAGTCCTGCAATCGCGTGCGCCGTCCTTGGATATGGCAGGCAGCAGCTCACGAGCCAGGTTCTTGGTCAGTATGTCGAGAGCCTTTTTGCCGGCAGATATTTCTGGCGCGACCGGTATAAACACGAGGTGGATGTTATCAAGGAACATGAAGGGAGCCTGGTTCCCGTGGAAGTAAAATACCAGAACCAGATAAACCAGTCAGATTCCAAAAACCTCCTGTTTTTTATGGAAGAGTATGATGTCAGGACTGGTATCATCATCACAAAAGATCTGATGGAACAGATCACGAGAGATGGCAGGGAGATCCTGTACATCCCCGCGTGGCTCGCAGCGATGGCAGAACCCTCCTGATCCGCGAGTTTAACAGGTCTTGAATTCTATTGCGGGGATCTGGTGATATCAACATCCTGACGGGTGGCATCGTCGCTGCTTACAAACAGGTGTCCAATCTCGCCACGTATGCAAAAGAGCGAAGTGAAAGATGAAATCTCTGTTCTCCGAGTGCCGATGTCCCGCAGATCAACTACCTGTTCTTCACAGGGTATTTGGATAAAATGCCTCCAGCACTTTATCCGGTATCGGGTGCATGAAGAACTCCACGGCACCTTTCCCA
>JAPKXV010000171.1 GCA_026394635.1 Methanoregula sp.
TTAAGGAAATACACGAAGCATGGGTAGAGTTAATGGCCATCTTTGCGGAAATTGATGCATTGAATGCAGAAGCAGTACGTGGAAAACATGCTACTGTCGCTGCACAAAAAGCAGCGGCCTAATAAATAATTAAAAATTACCCCCCATTTTCTCCGCTTGTTGATTGTGGCGTACTCATCGGTATCTCTGCGTTGTTTATCTTCGCTGCACGGGTCATCCAGAAACGAAATCTGGTAACGGGGATGTGATGTTAAAAACACACAGTCAACACTGTATTATTTAAAAAAAACGGCTTATTTCTTTTTTAACTTCTGCTCATCGGAATGAATCAGCTTGCACATATTGACGCACTCCCAGTTCTCGGGCATGAATTTCCCGTCAGCACCCGGCTTCATGACCGCGTGGCGCTTCTCCCCGCAGACAAGGCATTCCATGAGCCCGCTCTTCTCATCGACCACTTTCATCACATGCTCTTTTTTTGACATCCTCTAAAGTGTCGGACTGCGGGGATAATAAAGGCATGGAATGGGATCGACGGCTGCGCACTATGGCAGAGTGACAAAGATCTGCCGCCATGGTACCCTGCTGATGCACCGGGTCCGGTGCCCTTTGCCGGTTGTGTCCTCAGCGAGGAGGACATCGCCCCTGCCAAACCGCCTCTTCTCCCCGCTGCTCACCTCGATCTCGGCACGCCCGGAGAGCGTGACCACGTATTCCCGGCAGAGAACATTGTGCCATGGGTAATGATACCCGGGCTGGATCTCCCGGAAAAAAACAGCTTTAGCGGCGATCGGGTCAGAGAAAAGTCCCAGAGGCTCTTTTGATTCAAGGGAGATCTCGATATCCTCAAAACAGGAGAGATCGTCTGGCCCGGTAAAGAGTCGCGTGATTCTCAAGCTCCATCACCCTACCGGTATTTCTCGTCTGCAGCATGTATAAGTTCCTGAATACAGTTTAAGGCCGATATTCTTATAACAGCCGTGCTCTGCGTGGATATGTATGGCCGCGGGATTGTCAGTATCCCGTCGCGTAGTACCAGCCGCCGTCCTCCTTCACCCGCACCGGGACATCGAACAGGCCGCCGATCCCCTCATCGGTAAGGATCTCCTTTTTCCTGCCGTCAGCAACAAACCTCCCATCCTTCATTAAGATGACCCGGGAGATCTCCGGGATGATGTCGTGCAGGTTATGGGTGACCATGATGATGCCCGTGCCGGACTGTGCGATCTTCCGGAGGGTCTTCCTGAACGTGTGCAACGCGTTAAGGTCGAGGCTGTTGGTCGGCTCGTCGAGGATGAGCGTTTTTGGCTCGTGCACGAGCGCCCGTGCGATCAGCACCCGCCGGGCTTCTCCTGACGAGAGCGTGGTCATCGGCCGGTCGCGGAGAGTGGCGACCCCGAGGAGCTCCAGCAGCTCATCTGCCTTTCTCTCCAGGTCAGGCGTCACCTTGTGCATGAAGAGCCCGATGCTCGAAAAGAAGCCGGAGATCTCCGCCTCCCGTACCGGCAGGTTGCGGGTTAGGGAGAACTGCAGGTCGTTGGAGCCGATCCCGATCGCGGCGCGGAGGTCAAAGACGTCCCAGCTGTCCTTACCCCGGATCCTGAAGGTAACCGGCCGTTCCGATGCGACAGGGTAGTATTCCCGGTTGATGGTCTTGATTAACGAGGATTTCCCGGCGCCGTTGGGGCCGAGGATGGCGATATTCTCACCCTCACCGATCGTGAGGGATACGGAGTCGAGGATCTTCGCATTGCCCTTGATGACTGTGACGTTCTCAAATTCCAGAAGGGGCGGGATATCCCGCTGCTTTGATCCGGGGGATGATGGTTTTCTGGCTGGCCTTTGGGATCCATGCGACTTTTTTATCAGGGTGCTCACATCCGGCCGACTGGTCCGGCGGTTTGGTTTCCTCTCCATTCCGGTTGGATGGGGAGGGATGTCATTGTTCCGGTGCAACGCTGAAATCTGTTTGCCGGCACGGATCTGAATGGACCCCTATTTCCCGCACACGGTATTAAAAAAACATGGCGCTTTTCCCTGTTTCAACACCATTATCCTTCCTTCCTGCGAACTGTTGTACAATGCCAGCCCCCGCACCAACGGCAGCCGGTTCCTCCTTTCCAGATCTCACTCCCACAGCGGGTTCCCTTCTTGGCAGTCTCGCCTCCGTGCGGGAGCTCCTCGCCCGCAGGCTGGTAAAAGACCATCACGCGATCACGGAGCCGGATCTCAACAATACCATCCTTCGCGCAATCCTCGGAATACTCTTCCTCCGGATCGGGGAGGACCGTGGGTTTGCCGGACCCGGGACACTGGATCTCCTCATCAATAGTGACGGGATCGACCGGCGCCTGTCCCGGGCCTGTGCTGACGCCGGCCTGAACACCGATGCCCTGTTTGAAAACAATTCTTTAGGTCCCGGCCCGGTTCCCGCAGTCCCGGACGACGTGCTCATGGTTGTGATCAGGGAATTCAACTCACCGGACTTTCCGGTACCGCTCTCAACAATCCTGGTTCACGAACTTGCCGTCGTTTTCGAATACTATCTCGGGACTACGATGCGTATTGCGGAAGGCTACCGCGTGAAGCCCGAAGGAAAATCTGTGGTCAGGTATACCGGGAGCGTCCATGTAACAGTGCAGCCGGTCGTTGAGAAACGGGGTTCCAGCAACACCAGCGGGAGAGCAATCCAGATCCTCGACCCCGCATGCGGTGCCGGTATATTCCTGCTTGCCGCGTACCGGATTCTCGTGCAGGAACAGGAACGATCCGACGGAATTCCGGACATTCCTGCCACCGGTCAGCTTGAGATCCTGGGCAGGTCGATCTTTGGCACCGACATCGATCCTGAAGCCATCGCTGTTGCACGGTTCATCCTGCTGCTTGCGGTTCTCAAAGACGGTAAAAAATCCGGACCCGGTCCTGCTTCAACCGGCCGGATTCGGGCGATCACCTCATGTCTACGCACCAATATCTGGTGTGGTAACGCATTAATCGCACCGGACTACTTCTCCGGCCGGCAGGAGCACCCGTTCAATGCAGAGGAACGCCGCAAGGTCAATCCTTTTTTATGGGATGAGGCATTTCCGGATATCCTTGCCGGCGGGGGTTTTGATGCGATTATCGGGGCGCCCCCACCATACCGGCCTTTTATAGTAAAGACACGGGACGAGTACTTCCAGACGCATTACGATGTTTACGCAAACGGTGCCGGGTTGTATAGTTTCTTCATCGAACGGGGAATGCAGCTCCTCCGGCCCGAAGGGACGCTTGCCCTCTGTATCCCGGACACGTTTCTCAGGAAAAACCAGGCCCGGCCGCTGCGGCGGTTCCTGCTCATGCACCAGATCCTTGAGATCGCTGACACCTGCCAGCGAAGGCTGCTCGAAGGCGGGGATGCCCGGATATTCGCACTCCGGATCAAAAAAAGCCCTGTCGTTTTGCCCTTTGCAGTATCGGTGATGGAGAGCAGGCGGGCAGGCATCCCTTCCCTGTCCCTCGCTTTGCCCCGGTTCACGATTGACCAGCGCACACTGGGAGACGGCGGCTGGAAATTAGAGGACACACGGACAGCAGCGATCACTGAAAAGCTCCTGCGGGCAGGAACACCGCTCGACCATTACGTGATGGGAGAGTTCGAAAACGGTGCGCACCGGATCAGGAACAACCCGCTCATCGTGGATAGGGAAACATGGAGCAGGCTGGTAAAAAGGGACTGGCGGTGCAAGCGATACTTTGTCCCCGTGCTGAATCCGGCTGATATCCGGCGGTATGTGCCGGAAAAGCCGGACCGGTTTTTGATCTCTGCAAAGGACAACCGGGACCTGAAAAAGTGCCGGGCTTTAGGGAAGTATCTAAAACCGGTTATGGAAGATCCTGCTGCGGAATCCGAAAAGGATCCTGTGCCCGGACAAAAAGTACAAAAGATCATCTTCGCGCCATACCAGCATTGCCCGGCATTCACGTTCGACCCGGGCGGTTCCTACGCGATCGCGAACACGCTCCTTGCGATTCCCCGGAACGATCCGTTCCTTGCAGCAGTCCTGAACTCGTCGCTCGGCCGGTTCCTGATTACCAGTATCTGCACCCTCACCGATCGCGGGTACCATCTCAGCCCGGTACAACTGGGAAAATTTCCGGTTATCACTCCCGACTTCGACAAGCTCTCGGACAAGACCCGGCACAATAAGATGGTCGCGTTCGTCACGCAGATACTTTCATTGCATGAATATTTGCAGAAGGCGAAGACCGGTCAGGAGCGCCGGCTCGTACAGCAGGAGATCGAGGCGACGGATGTGAAGATCGATGCGCTGGTGTACGAGCTGTACGGGCTGGAGGCGGAGGAGATTGCGGTGGTGGAAGAATCTGCACCTGCAAATCTGTCTTATGTAGAGCGAATGGCGAAACTTCCAATAAACTATTGAAAAAGCCAAAGAATCGTGCAAAACGTCAAACCACGCGATTTTAGATCATTTTGTTGGCGCCAACAAATGGATACCCGTCCCAAAAGATCACCAGTGTACGAGCAGTATGAATTAATCGGGGCACGATCAATACCATCGAAGTGACAGTGAGATGACGAAGACTACAATAAAACGGAAATCCGTTAAACCACTCCGTTCCCTTCTTGGCGCACTCCCGGATCTCGATATGAAAAAAATCTACGAAGATCATGACCGGGAGGTTGAACGGGAGGATGAGGAAGATCGGAAAGCAACACTTCCCCCAGTATAAGGAGTGAAATTCACATTATTTTTATATAAATATTAAATATATGACGGCGACTGCTTGTTTTTTTTGGCAGATATCAGCCTGGATCGATCTGTACTATATCCCCAAAAAAAGAGTGTCTTAAAACGCCGCTATTTTGCAGGTTTTTAGCCGGTTATACAAGGGTATTTTTGAAAATAGACCGTTTTAACCAGTATTTTCCGTGGGCGTGGCCACCATTTCCATTCGAAAACGGTCCTGACCCTGATACCGGATCCACGGTCACCGACGGTAGAGTTATCGCTGAGATACCTAAGGTATCCCCGGGTCTCCATTCTCTAACCCCGGGGAGGGAGGAATCGATTGAGAAGATGACGAAGGCATCTTCGACTGCTGCCTTTTGAGCACTTCCAGCGGGTTGAGGATAATCTCCCGCTCTGTCTTCCACTTCTCCTTATCGTAGTGGGGGTTGACATACCCCTCGACTTTGTTGAACCCGAGCTCGCCGACAACGTCGCTCAGGATGTAAAAGCGCCGCCATGCCCGCTCGTTCTGGGTCCTCACCCAGAGCTCGCGGAGAACATGTGCCGGCATCGGCAGGGCTCGCAGGGCTTTGATCTCTTCCGGGAAAATTTTTTCTGCCGGCTTTTTGTCATCAATGGAGTACCGGACTTTGTTTACTTTCACGACCGCAATCACCGCATCTCTGAAGATGAACGCATCAAACGGAAACTCCGGGTCCGTGTTCCGGCACCACCGGTACCCCATCTTCTCAGCGCAGCTCTTTGCCTCATCGATTGCCGTGGTCGGTTTCTTCCCGCGTGTCAATTTTAAAAACCCCAAAAGCATCTTCAAAGATATTTCAGGAAAGAACGGTGTCCGGAATAATACGCTTTGTGGGAGAGATCGAACAAAGGGGCGGGGCGATTCCACAGATCAGGGAGGTCAGATCCTTATTATCCCTTCCAAAAAAGTGGGTGACTGCTGGATACCAGACGCAAATCCTAAAAGGGGGGTAATGGGATTGCAGGATCATTTCCCGGCTTTTACTGCCCGCGCCCACGTTGTGATTACACCTTGCATGCAACAATCGAAGACAAACGAGCAATTTTTGGGTTATGATCGGGTGTTCTATTTCCCAATTTTTACGAGCATCTCCTCAAGCGAGGGGTACCGGGACTCGATCTTCTCCACCTTGCCGCCCGCGTCATGGATCAGCCCGGTGCACTCGTTGAGCTCCCCCATGCTCTCCGCTTCGCAGATGAAGAACCCCTCCTCCTGCCGGTAGGTCTTTGAATGCCCGAGCAGTTTTCCGGGGTTATCGATAGAGAAGAAGATCGTGTACGTGAGCGAGCCGAACTGTTCGCGGAGCTCAGACATGCTGCCGAACGCGACCATCTTCCCCCGCCTGAGGATCATCACCTTGTCGCAGATCGCCTCAACCTGGTACAGGTTGTGGGCAGAGAGGATGACCGTCTTTTTCTCGCGCCTGAGCGTGCGCAGGTAATCGGCAATGAACCGCGAGGTCATCGGGTCAAGCCCGCTCGTCGCCTCGTCATAGACCAGCAGCTCCGGGTTATGGATAAGCGACCGGGCGATCGCTGTCTTGCGCTTCATCCCTTTGGAAAACTCCCCGATCTTCTTGCCATTGGGTTCGAGCGAGAGCACCGAAAGCAGCTGCCGGCTGCGTTCACGGATCACCTGCGGCGACAACCCGTAGATCTCCCCGAAGAACATAAGGTAGTTCTCGGCGGTCATCGTCTCGTAAAGCCGGGATTCCTCGGGAAGGTACCCGAGCATCCCTTTGAGCGAGACCGGGTCTTGTACCACATCGATCCCATTGACAAAGAGCGAGCCGGAAGTCGGTGCGATCAACCCCGACATGATCTTCAAAAGAGTGGTCTTTCCTGCCCCGTTGTGCCCGATGATCCCGAAGATCTCGCCGTCCGAAAACTCGAAGCTGATATCGTCGAGTGCCAGGAATCCGTCGAACTTTTTGACAAGGTTTGTTGCAGTGATCATGGTTTTGATGTATTCACGCAATGTTGCGCTGTGATGGTCAAATATTTTTGTATCATGCACAATCGTCCCGTTCGCACAAAGAGGAATTGCACAATGACTGGTCCGGATACCGGCAGGCCACCTCAATCCCGATATACACCACATCAGAAAGAACAATGCAGGGAACCGTTCAACATTCAGTCAGGAATTCCGCATGACCCGATCCCTGCCGCTCGCCTTCGTGCTGCTCTTTGTGCTCGTTTCTGCCAGGTGCATCTCCTCCACCGAACAATCAGCCGCTCCAATTCACACCGCCCCGGCGCCCCCGTCTCCGGTTGCCACCATAATTCCCGCGACGCCCCCTCCACCACTGACACAGGTAGCGACCGTTGCGGTTACGTCCACAGTCACCTTGTCGACAGTCACGACACCACAGCCGACAACTCTGGCACTGCTGACGGACTCCGCACTCAGGGCCCTTATCCAAGATGCAAAGAACAAGCTTGACCAGCTAAAAGACAGTGACAAGGCGGATACGATCGTGATATCATTACACACTCCTGACAACTGCGAGATGAAAAAATCCCGGGAACTCGGGTACCTGATCGACGCTAATACCGGTGAAACGTTCTTTGTGAAGGGCGATTACTGGAGCATCGATTCCGATCTCTTTGTCCGGAACATGAAAGCCGGGCACTCGTATGTCATCCTCCACACCCACCCCAAGATGTGGACAACCTGCAGGGGCGAGGGGATCATGAGCCTCAATACTTTCTCGCTTGCCGACCTCGCGGTGGCATCCAACCTGACGGAACGGGGATACCATATACAAAAAGTGATTGCAGTCAGCGACTTTGATTACGAGATCTACCCGAAGATCGGGGATGACTGGAGGACAAAGGAAGAAGTGTACAAAGGGGTTGACCACATCGAGCGGTTCATGGAAGTTAAATTCTCCACCTACGACCCGTACCTGGACCGAACCTTTTATGACGTAGACAACCTGATGCCCCTGCTCGCAAAGGAACTCAATTACACCTATACCGCAAACCATGTGGTTTTAGCGTAGTGGGATCGTCCGGTCTTTTTTATTAATAATACAGTGTTGACTGCTGAAAAAATGCAGGTGCATGCTAATGTCACGTTCCAGCCACTCCAGAAACCCGCCATCGCCACAGATATCGGGATGTTCGCGTGGCTGCTGGGGATCGTTGAGCAGAACCCGGCGTTGATCATTGTCGCAGTTGCCATCCTCGCAGTGGCGGCATATTTCGGCTGGTGGAAACGGAAATACTGATTCCGGCTCTGGTGAAATGAACAGAAATACGTTTTCGTAACGCTCTTGGGTACAGCAGTCATGCCGTTCGCATGCCTGATGGGAGATGCAATTCCTGAGGGAAAAGTTTCGACTTGACTGCCGTTACCAAAGGACTGGCTGGCAGAAGAAGCTATAATCGGTTCGACATACATTACCTGCGCCCCTGCCATTAGCTGCCAGTATGGATGGGTTTTAAAATAAACCACGTGAGTATTGTATATCGTACCGGTACTCCGGGGCAGTCCATGGGAGCATTAACCGACATCACCACCATAGCGCGATGGGAAGTGAAACGTACACTGACCCAGATGAGCAGGGACACGCTCCCATTCGCCATCGTCCTTTTCATCCTCCTCGTCCTCGTCACCGGGTTTGCTGCCCAGAGCGGCATGCACCTGCAGGACGGAATGTACGTTGTGGGGGTGGACGACCCCGCTCTCGCAGCGCTCCTTGCATCCGACAACCGGTTCTCGGTATACCAAGTGGACAGCGCAACACTGGAGAACAACCGTCAGGAGTTTGACCTGATCGTCATCAACGGACAGGTCTTCGCAGGCACGACCGACCGGGGCAAATCAGCGCTCAAAACGGTGGAACGCGATTATGCGAAGTACACAAACCGAGTGTACAACCGGCAGGACGACCTCTACGCCGCGTACCCGCTCTGGATCGATGTCGAGAACGTAAGGTCAGAACTGAATTTTTTAGCTACCCAGGGCGGGCAGTACATCTCGGCCCGTCCGGATTCCGTTGCACCCGTTCCCGAAGGGGAGATACGAAACGTCCCGGTGCCGTCGCCCACCCTTGCGATCAGCAAAGAAGAGCTCCGCATAGAACTCACGAAATCCGAGACGGCAAACTCCCAGATCTCCCGCTACACCGAGATGCTCTCTTCCGATACCGCAATGGGCAGGTTCAAGACACCCTCCCAGCTCTCGCCCCCGCTCCCCTTTGACTCCATCATCCTGATCTTCGTCTTCATCTTCCCGCTCTACTTCACCTCGCAGTTCTTCATGATGAGCATCATGAACGAGCGGATCGAGCGCAAAGGCGAGGTGCTCCTTTCCACTCCGGTAAAAGCGAGCTCGATCATCATCGGCAAGGCGCTCCCGTACCTGCTGGGCATGCTTGCGATCTCTGCCGCGCTCACGGTTTATCTCAAAGCGTCCCTGCTGATCATGCTCCCCCTTGTCCCGGTCATCTTCTTCTTTTTAGCCAACGCGCTGCTCATCGGCATGGTCTCGCGCAGTTTCAAGGAACTTTCGTTCATCTCGATCTTCTTTTCCACGGTCGCAACCTCGTACCTTTTCTTTCCTTCCATCTTTGCCAACGTCCACGTCATCAGCCTCATCTCCCCGTTAACCCTCATCATCCTCACCCTGCAGGGAACCGCGTACACCCTCACCGACTACCTCTTCTCCACCTCGCTCTTCTGGCTCACCTCCGCGGTGCTCTTGTACGTCGCGGTGAGAAACTTCAACGAAGAGCGGCTCTTTTCCGAGAAAGGCCTGCTGGTCCGGGTCCGCGAGTTTGTTGCCACAAGCCTCTCCCGGAAGCACCCGTTCGTCTCACTCTTCCTCCTGAACGGGTTTGCGATCCCGTTTGTCTTCATGGTGCAGCTGATGTGTCTCGTGCTCTTCTTCAACCTGCCCATGCCGTACTCGCTTGTCCTGCTCATCATCTTTGCCGCAGGGATTGAAGAGCTCACAAAATCGATCGGGATTTACACGCTCTATGCACAGGACCCGTCGTTCCTGTCCTGGAAGAACCTCATCTTCGCCTGTGCTGCAACCGCGGTCGGGTTCCTTGCCGGTGAAAAACTGCTGCTCCTCATCACGCTCTCCCAGATCACCGAGTCGGTTTTCGGGAGCATCCTGTTCCTGTCGCTCGGGGTGCTCTGGCTTCCTTTGCTGTTGCACTTTGCAGGGACGTTTGTCGTCGCCTGTTCCCTGAAATTCGGCGGCAGGAAATGGTTTGTCCCCGGGCTTTTTGCAGCGACGGTGATCCACTGCCTGTATAACCTCTACTTCATCATGGGGTGGCTCACGTGAAGGCACGCCACCTTTCCCTTATCATGCGAAAAGAGTTCCGGGGGCTTTTTAACGAGCGGACGATCCTGCTTGCAGTCCTCCTCCAGCTCTTCATCGCGATGTTCTCATCGTTCCTCATGGTCGGGCTCACCTCGATGTACGACCCGTCGTCCCTCTCCAAGTACTCCCGGTTCCGGTACAGTGTCGGGTACTGCGGTAACGATTCGGGACTGCGGGACTACCTTGACAAGAGCCCTGACTTCAAGGTCTATGGCATGGAACTCTCCCCGGCGGTTGCAGCCCTCAAAGAGCGCAAGCTTGCCGCGGTTATTTACGTCCCGGATACCGCACCGGACGCGGACGATCCGGTCAAGATCACGCTCTATTCCCTGCAGAACGATCTGCAGAGCGCTATCGTGAACGTCAAACTCAAGGATATTTTCTTAAAATATGAAAAAGACCTTCGCGGGGTGCGGGTCGCCCGGCTGAACGAACAGCCAATCCCCCTCCAGATCCCGGCTGCACGGGGCGGCGGCGACTTTTACGAGTTCGTGTACGGCCTCCTGATCCCGCTCCTCCTCTTTATGCCGGCGATCATCGCGTCTGCCCTTGTCATCGACCTGATCACTGAGGAGTACCAGCACGAGACGCTCGAGACGCTTATCTCGACCCCCGTCACCTTCGCCGAGGTGGTCTGGGGCAAGGTGCTCGCCTGCGAGCTGCTCATACCCCTGCAGGCAGGGGCATGGCTGCTGTTGCTCATGATTAACGGGATTGCGATCGACAACGTGCCGCTCATCCTCGTCCAGGTCACGCTCACGTCGTTCCTTCCTATCCTCCTGGGGGCGCTCACCGCACTTCACTACCGGGAACGCACCTCGGCGCAGTTCATCTTTTCCACCGCGCTCGTGGTCGTGATCCTCTTTGTGCTTGCCCTGCCGGCAAACCCGTTAAACATCCTGACCCGTCTTGCCGTTGGCACCGCTGGCATCGAACAGTGGATCGTGCTTGCCGGGGTCATTGCGATCGGGGCTGTGTTATCGGTCGCGACCCGGAAATACGCGGAAAAGATCGGGCGGGAGCACCATACCGGGTGAAATGCCGGAGAATACTATCCCGTGCTGACTGTACCATGAAAATAATTGCTGATTAAAAAACCCGTGATTGTAAAAAGACCGGGTATAATCTTGACTGAAAATATACAAGATAAATTCCCCTAATACATTCCGCCGATGATCAGCGATTCGTCCTTCACCTTGTACATTGTGCCTGCGGACGTGACATAGACCTCGCACCGGTCGCTGCCCCGCGTGCCGCGGATGACGATCTCGTCTCCCTGCTGCGGCTTCTTGCCGTCACGCATGTACTGCTCTTCAACGGTCCCGTCAGAACGGGTGACCCGCATCATGATCTTCTGGACGAACAACAATCCCCTTCCCCCATTGTAGTGCAGGGTAATATCGGAATAGGTCCGGTCCTTGTTCAGCTGGAGGTCGACAACCTGCTCGGGCGGCAGGGTGCGGAGCGGCTCCGGTGTCGCGGTCGTGATGATTGGGAGCGGGGTGGGGGTGGCGATCCCGGTGGTGGGGGCGGGTGTTGCGGGAGAATCCTGCGGGGTATTCGCGCACCCGCTGCATGCCACCAGCAGCACGAGCGCAACCGCCGTGAGGATCATGACAGGGAGTTTCATGTACGATGATCTCCCTTTTTGCTATAACTTATTTTGTGTCCGGAACACACTGCAGCGCGGTTCTTTCTCTGAACAAAGACCTTTTATTCATGGCAGCGCAGAAAAAACCCCAAAAAACCGCACAAAATCCATACCAGAACAGTTAAATTAAAAAGGACATCGGTTTTAATGTTACTTAACAGGAGAGAGGTAATGTTCTGTCCGAAATGTGGAAAGGAGACTGATGCTTCCGGAAAATTCTGCCAGTGGTGCGGGACCGATATCGAGGCCATTGCACCCAAAGCCATGATGAAGACCGAGCCCGTGGAGGACGAGGAGGAAGAGCCCACAACCGGTAACTACGCCGGTCTTGGGAGGAGGTTCTTCGCGTTTGTCATTGATGCCATCGTGCTCATCATCTTAATGACCGTTGCTGCGACGTTCTTTGGCCTTGTGCAGGGTGTGAAATATTTCTACTACCTCACCGTCCAGAGGGCGCCGATCTCTGCACTGACCGAAGCGGGCACCAGCGAAGCGGCATTCACTCCGATCATCGCAGCGCTGGGCGTGCTGCTCATCATCATCCCGTGGCTCTACTTTGCGGGGTTCGAGTGCTCGCGTGGCCAGGCAACACCGGGCAAGACGCTGCTGCGCATCGTCGTTACCGACAAAGACGGCGCCCGGATCAGCTTCGCCCGCGCCACTCTCCGTCACTTCTTCAAATATATATCTGCCCTGATCATCTTTATCGGCTTTATCATGATCGGGCTGACCAAAAAGCGCCAGGGGCTCCACGACAAGATCGCTGGGTGCCTCGTGCTCCTTCCCGAATAACTTTTTTTGGATTTTTCTCGTACTAAAAAAAAGGGAAATTTTTTATTTGTACCTGATCTTCATCGCCAGCAGGACGATAATCAGCCCAAACGTGATCACGTTCGCCAGGATGATGGGCAGCGAATTGAGCCAGAACCCGTAGGTCGCCCACAGCAGCATTCCCAGACCAAAGAGCGCGAGCATCGCAAACGAGATGTCGTGGGTCGATTTTGTCTTCCAGCTCCGGATCACCTGCGGGAGAAACGATATCGTGGTGAGGGTGCCGGCGATGTAACCGGTGAGCGTGATGGTATCCATGAAAATCTCCTGTACTCTTGACGCTGTATCACATTAAACCGGGCAGTATGAAAAGGGTGCCGGGGTGGGGGGAGTAGCCGTGGACATAGTCGTTTGCCTTTCCATCGGTATTCCCTGTAAGCGTTAGTACCATGATTTCGGCAGGATTAGAAAAATACAGTGAATAAATCCCGGGTCATCCCCAACCTTTGAGTTCATACGACTGAATGGGATTTTCTCCATCCAGATATTTATTAGGGAATTGATACTGGACCGGCACGGGAATGCCCGGTACAACCCAGAAGGTAATCGGGGTACCATCGCGGAAATTTCCGGTGTATTTCCGGGCCGCCGTGTAGGTACCAGCAGGGACGGTCACGGGTTCCGTACCTTCATAGGTAAGCGTGATATTCATCTCGCCAAACGGGGTGATACCCATCTCATACGATGGCCTATCCTCCCGGCTAAACTGTTCGTTGACCTTGAGATCTGTTGCTGGTTTTACGATTCCCTTAATTGTCTCGGCCCATGTTCCCCCGAGGAACCGGTTCGTGGATGTATCATAATAAGTATCTTCGACAGCAATCCGCCCGTCCTTCGTTATCGTGACTACATTATTGATACAACATTCCCCATAATCTGATATCGAAGTGACTTTGTCGTGAATTGCAGGACTGCCCTCGTATTTTCCCGTTGACCGCTCCATCTTAATATCATACTCCCACTGGTAGCGGGGGTTGGGAGGCAGAGTAACGGTATTATTTTCCCGGTATTCCACCCAGTGGTACTCTCCGTTAAAAACCTTGACCGGACTCTCCGTTGCGGTAACCAAGACGGTTGTGGCCATTTTCAGGGAAGTAGTTGTTGCCGGTATGCTGGTCATTTTTGTCACGGTTGCCGTGACCTGCGGGTTCGTAACCGGAGGTTGTGGCTGATTGGTACCGGAACATCCGGCAAAGAATACCGCAATGAGGAGAATGAGAATCGTAATACTACCTGATTGTGAAAACTTCATCGTCTGTCCCTTTCCTGAGATGTTGCCATTGTTCAGTCAAAGCAGTTTGCACCCGGCACTTTTCACGATGGACATATATCATCTCCCGCAAAAAACACAGAGTAAAGGAGTGACAGGATGCCATCATATACCCTCAGGGAGGTGCAGGAGCAGGACCGTGAACCGGTGATGGAGATCTTCAACCACTACGTAACGACCGGGTTTGCCGCGTATCCCGAACACCCCATGCCGCTGGGGTTCTTTGATGTTCTCCGTGAAGGGGCTCATGCATTCCCGGTCATAGAACGCGACGGCGATATTGTCGGGATCGGGATTGTCAAACCATTCCTGCCGTTTTTTACCTTCTCCCATACC
>JAPKXV010000192.1 GCA_026394635.1 Methanoregula sp.
GGGCAAAAGGTATCGGTCAGGCTGGAGACCTCGCCGCAACGGTACTCCCCGATGATGTCCTCGACGCCCGGCATCGGGTTCACCCCGAATGTCACCGGATTTAAAGCCGCTGACGCGAACTTTGCAGGGAATTCCACGGACTTTGAATGGAATGCCATAAACTTCGAATGGAATGCTACGTTTGGCACATTCCTTACGTGGGATGCGCCGGATTACAAGGTCCACCAGATCGGGAACCCGGTCGCCAACAACGGCAGGAAAGTCTACTGGACATTTACCGAGAAGCCGGCCTCGACAAAAGATCCGGTCACCATCACGGTTACGGCACGGGACATGACCCGGAGAGGTGCAGTGCTCGCGAGCTCCACGGTAACCCTAAGCTGGGACGGGGACTACGCGGTGTATGTGCAGGACATAACGTAATTTTTTTAAAATCCGGTGAAATAAAACCCGATCGCCTTCCCCCATGGGATTACCGGTAAAAAAGAAGCGAAAGAAAAATCAGTAGTTCTCGCAGAGCAGCTCGAAATAGGCCTGCGGGTGATCGCAGACAACGCATTTCGCCGGTGCAGATTTCCCGTCATGGACGTACCCGCAGTTCCGGCAGTACCATTTCGAGGGCACGTCCTTTTTGAAGACTTCTGATTTTGTGATATTTGCAAACAATTTTGAGTACCGTTTTTCATGGTGCTCTTCGACCTTTGCGATCTGTTTGAAGAGGAATGCAATCTTCCCGAACCCCTCCTCTTCTGCGGTCTTTCCAAAGGCAGGGTAGAGTGTGCCCCATTCCATCTTTTCACCAGCCGCGGCAGCTTTCAGGTTGTCTTTTGTTGTCCCGATGACACCGGCCGGGTATGCGGCCATGATCTCCACGTCACCGCCTTTGAGCAGCTTGAAGAAGAGCTTTGCATGCTCCCGCTCCTCTTCTGCGGTCTGCGCAAAGATCGCGCCGATCTGCTCGTACCCTTCCTTCTTTGCTGCGCTTGCAAAGAAGCTGTACCGGTTCCGTGCCTGTGACTCGCCGGCAAATGCGGCGAGCACGTTCTTTTCTGTCTTGCTGCCTTTGAACTCCATAATCATCAGATCTCCGGAAGATCCATTCTGTTGTAAACAAATATATCCTGCGCTGATATCCTGCGGGGCTCCCGGCAGTTGCCCGGCTTTCCCACGAGCAGCACCCCCGGTTATCCAACCGCTTTTTCTCTCACAAAACAAAGTAATCTGTATGACTGCGGAATCAGATGCAGTAAAAACCGTCGCAGGGCTCATGGCGCTTGCGGCACGAACAGCACCGAAAGCGGTGGGGCAGGACTCGATCGTCTGCCGGGTCGTGACAGGAAAAGAACAGGATAAACTTGCCGCCCGGATCGACGCGATGGGAAAGGCCCTCGGTCTGGACTTCTTCTTTGTAAACGCCGGGCAGGTGAGAAAGAGCGATGCGACGCTCCTTATCGGTGTCGAAGGAACAAAAGCGCTCGGGCTCTCCTGCGGTGGGTGCGGGTTTCCTACATGCGCCGATATGGTCAAAGCCGGAAAAGCGGCTGCAAAGAGGAAGAAATCCGTATACAGCGGCCCTAACTGCGTCTTCAAGATCTCGGATCTCGGTATCGCGGTCGGTTCTGCGGTCAAGACTGCGTCGATCCACAACGTGGACAACCGGATCATGTTCACTGCGGGGATCGCCGCTCTTGAGCTCGGACTTCTCAAAGGATGCAGCGTTGCCTACGGTATCCCGCTTGCGGCTGCCGGGAAAAACCCGTACTTCGATGTGCAGATGAAGCATTGATCCCGTCACCTTTTTTACTGATGGCTGGGAGGTAAAGAGGCAGCCGGGTTTTTTTAAAAATACCAGAAAATAAAAAAACGGGCCTGAAGGGATTTGAACCCTTGACCTGCGGATTAAGAGTCCGCCGCTATGCCGACTAAGCTACAGACCCACTTAGACTTAATAATGTGGTTGACTATCCTGAATAAAGGTTTCGAGCGGGGATCTTCTGCTTGTTTTCTTTGTATGTGCGGCACTTTTGTGCGGTAACCTGCGGGGGATCTTCTGCAATCCCTTAATAGGATGGACGCTGACATCAGTGTAACATGCCTGACGCAGCGCCGTTTGTGGCCCCGGGACAGGTCAGGTACCTCATCTTCGGCTGCGGTACGACCGGCTACAATATCATCCTCGAACTGGTAAAAGAGAACGAGCACGTGGTCGTGGTCGACCGCGACGAGCAGCGTGTCCGCAACCTCCGCGACCAGAAATACGATGCATACCAGCGGGACATCACGGCGCCCGATATGCTCGTGGGGTTGCCCGAACCCGAGATCGCGTTTGTGATGACGAGCGATGCAGAGGCAAACCTTACCGCGGTCAGCGCCATCAGGAAGCGGTACCCGTCGGCACAGGTGATCGCACGGTCGATCGATCCCGTGAGCGGCGCAAAGCTCACCGCTGCCGGTGCCGGGTTCGTGCTCTACCCGCAGGAGGTGGTCGCAAAGGCGGCGATCCTCCAGATCAAGAAACAGCACATGAGCCGGATCTCACAAAGGCTCTTTACGCTCCTTGCCGGTTGGGAAGGGACGCTGGGTATCATCACCCACCAGAACCCGGATCCCGACGCGATTGCAAGCGCGATGGCGCTTGCCGCGATCGCAAAACACGCGAACCCGAAATCCCTCGCGACCCGCATCTTCTACGAGGGCAACATCGGGCACCAGGAGAACCGGACGTTTGTCAATCTGCTCGACATAAAAATGGAGCACCTGACAGCAGAGGCGCTCTCCAAATGCAATTATCTTGCGCTCGTTGACACCCCCGGGCCAGGCGCCAACAACGATCTCCCGCAGAGCACAAAGATCCATATCATCATCGACCACCACAAGGACGAGAAACGCCCGTCCGGTTCCGGCACGTTCATCGATATCCGCCCGGGTCTCGGGGCGACGGCAAGCATCCTCACCCAGTACCTGCAGGAGCTCGATATCCCGGTCGACAAGCGCGTGGCAACCGCGCTCATGTACGGCATACGGGCAGACACGAAGGACTTCAAGCGCAACGCCACACCGCAGGACCTGAACTATGCAGGGTTCCTGCTCCCGCTCACCGATGCCGATCTCCTGGACAAGATCATGTCACCGTCGCTCTCGCAGGAGACGATTGACGTGCTGGGAAAGGCGATCCAGAACAAGCAGGTGATCAGCGGGTACCTCTTCTCCAATGTAGGGTACGTGATGAACCGGGACGCCCTCCCGCAGGCAGCCGACCTTTTGATCACGCTTGAGGGCGTGAACACGGCGCTCGTATACGGCATCACCGACACCGCGATCGTGGTCTCCGCCCGCAACCGTGACATCCGGCTCCACGTCGGCAACGCGCTCGCCGAGGCATTCGGGGATATCGGGGACGCGGGCGGGCACCCGAACATGGCAGCGGCCACCCTCCCGCTCCACTACTTCGGCAGGGTGGAGCAGAAAGCTGAGCTCCTCAATATCACCATCGATCCCATCCTCCAGAAGTTCAAGACCCTCGTCGGGCTCGAGAACGAGGGAAAGTAGGATGAATTTTTCCGGTTGGAAACGTCCGTATCACATGATGTTTCCAATGAAAAAGTTCAGAGGTCACAATGAACTTTTGTGAGTGGGAACCGCACTACCGCGGGATCCTTGACTATTTCGGGTTCGACCGGGCGGCAGACGAGGAGGCAGCCCGGCTCCTGGCCTCGCTTGTCACCCGTGACAATCTCCTGTCCCTTGCCTCGCTCACGGAAGGCAACGAAGTCACGGTCTGCGGAAATGCCCCGTGCCTGAAGGACGAATTTAAAAAAATCAGGGGGGTGGTCTTTGCTGCAGATGCAGCGGCAGAAGTCCTTCTGGATCACGGCGTCCGCCCCGATGCAGTCTTTACCGATCTTGACGGGGCGACCGACCGGTTCATCGATATGAACCGTGCCGGCACGATCATCGTCGTCCACGCGCATGGCGACAACATGCCGCTTTTGCGCCACTGGGTGCCCCGGTTCCCCGGCCCGCTCGTCGCCACCACGCAGGCTGCCCCCCTTCCCGGCGTCCACAACTTCGGCGGGTTTACCGATGGCGACCGTGCGGTCTTTGCCGCCGATGAACTCGGCGCTTCGGGGATCACGATCATCGGCTTTGACCTTGATGACAAAAATGTCGACCCGGTGAAACGGGGCAAACATATCTGGGCGAGGACACTGCTCAGGCTGATCGGGCATGAGTGCTGAAGCGTTCATCCTCGACGGGTACGTGGACGAGCCTGCATGCCTTGGTGTGCCGCCCTACATCTCCCCCTACATCCGCACGGTTGCCGGGGTACTGGCAGCACACAGGTATGCAGTACACTATCTCACCATCGACCAGCTGCGCAACGACCCCCACCATCTGAACACGCTGGACGCATCAGACCTTGTCGTGATGATCGCAGGTGTCACGGTGCCGGGAAAATATCTTGGCGGGACACCGGCAACCCTCACCGAGATCCAGCAGATCGGCACTGCGCTCCGTCACCCGAAAACACTCATAGGCGGGCCGATCGGGTTCGGGTACTCCCCTCAGGGAGGGCAGAAGGCGGCAAAACAGGCGATTGCCGGCTTTGACGCGGTGCTTGAGGGCCCGGTTGCAGAGGCGCTCGATGAATTCCTCCGTGGAAACGAGCCCCGCGGGGTGCTGGATTACTCCCGCTCGGATGCATGGAGTACTGCGGGCAGCGGCATCATACGGGAGCATCCGAACTTCCCGTTTGTGATGTGCGAGATCGAGACAGCACGGGGCTGCCCGCACGGGGCTTACGGCGGCTGCTCGTTCTGTACCGAACCGTTTTACGGCAGCCCGAAGTACCGGAGTATATCCGGGATCGCAGAGGAAGTGAAGGCACTCTCTTCCCATGGTGCACGGCACTTCCGTATCGGCCGGCAGCCGGATATCCTCGCGTACGGGGCGGGCAGCGGGGAGTACCCCGCACCCGAACCCGAAAAGATTGAGGCACTTTTCTCATCGGTCCGGGCGGCTGCCCCCAATCTCACGACGCTGCATATCGATAACACCAACCCGGCAACCATCGCACGCCACGAGGAGCCGGCCCGCGAGGCGCTGGAGGCAATCGTCCGGCACCATACCTCAGGCGACGTTGCTGCATTTGGTATGGAGACCGCGGATCCCGCCGTGATAGCAGCAAACAACGTAAAAGCGCAGCCGGATGAAGGATCCCGGGCAATTGAGATCGTCAACGAAGTGGGAGGGATGCGCCGGGATGGCATCCCTCACCTTCTGCCCGGGCTCAACTTTGTCTGCGGGCTTTCTGGCGAAACAGAGAAGACCTACGAGCTCAACGAGCAGTTCCTTGCCCGTGTCCTTGACGCAGGGTTGCTCGTACGGCGGGTGAACATCCGGCAGCTGATGCCGTTTGAAGGGACTCCTGCGTACACCAGCAACACGCTGGGAAAGTTCGACCGCCGGTTCCGTGCGTTCAAGGAACGTGTGCGCACGACATTCGATCTCCCGATGCTCAAACGCGTCTTTCCTCTTGGGACGGTGCTGCACCAGGTGATCGTGGAAGTGGAGTCTTTCCCGTTGGGACGGTGCTGCACCAGGTGATCGTTGAGCTGGAAGGCGACCTCTCGTTCGGGCGCCAGATGGGGTCCTACCCGATCCTTGCAGGCCTCCCGCTGCGCATCGCCCCGCGAACCGTCATCGATGCAGCGGTTGTCGACTGGGGCATGCGTTCGGTGACTGCCCTTCCCGTGCCGATCCGGATCAATGAACTGCCTGCGTCTGCGCTGAAATGGCTGCCCGGTATCGGGAAGAAGAAGGTGGCGGCGGTGATTGCGAAGCGGCCGTTCACAACACTCCAGGAGTTCCGGGCGGTGGCGGGCACTACGCCGGTTGACCCCCTAATCATATTGTAAAAATTCAGATCTCTTTTAATTCGACAACTTTGAGGATATCCGTCCGGGTAACGATGCCGACCAGCCTGTCGCCCTCGACTACGGGCACGCGCCCGATATCCTTTGCGTTCATGATCCGGAGCACATCGGTCACCGGCGTGTCGGGAGTGACTGCGATCACGTCCCGGTTCATCACGTCGCGCACCTGCATCGCATCCCGGTCGATCGTGGACTTCTTCTGCACGTCTGCCACCGTCACCATGCCCACCAGCACGTCATGCTCGGTGACGGGGAAGCCGAGGTGCTTGGTTGCGTACATCATCTCGATCACCTTGGTGACCGGCAGCGTTGGGGCGACGGTTATCACCGGGCGGCTCATTATGCTCCCGACGCGGACGTCCTCTAAAAGGACACTATATTTTACCGCGACGGTCTCCTGGCTCGCCCCGATATAGATGAAGAACGCGATGACAAGGAGCAGGGGGCTGAACGAGACGATCGCGATGATGGCGAACAGGACGGCAAAGCCCTTGCCCACATCGGCGGCGATCCGGGTGGCGCGGTGCAGTGGCATCCGCTGTGCCAGCAATGCCCTCAGCACCCTGCCGCCGTCCATCGGGAATGCCGGAAGGAGGTTGAAGACACAGAGGACGATGTTGAGTATGCCGAGGTACCCGAAGACAAAGATGACCATGCCGGCGACTGGCGTGTTTCCTGCAAACGCGGGGGTGGCGTAGACGATGCCGGTGCAGATAAGCCCGACAAGCAGGCTGGTAAGGGGGCCCACAAGCGCCATCGGCAGCTCCACACGCGGGTCAGAAATCCCCTCCTCCATGGACGCAACCCCGCCGAAGATCAGCAGCGTGATGCTGTTGATCCGGATCCCGCTGCGCCGCGCGACAAGGGAATGGGCAAGCTCGTGGACGAGCACCCCGGCAAAGAGCCCCAGCGAGATGATCGTCCCGAGGATATAGGGCATAAAACCGGCAGTGATCAGGGACGTGGCAAAGGGGACAGGAGACGCCAGTTCAAACGTGGTCGTGACGAAATCGATGGCATACGTGATGTCAGTCCCGATGATCCATGCAAAGACCGGGATGATCAAAAAAAATGTGAAATGTACCTGGATCGGGATCCCAAAAAGCCGCCCGATCCGAAACGACCCGTCCATAATGAAAGGATTATCTTTTTAACCATTATAGTATATACTTTCATCTGATAGCGATGCAGACCCAGATTACAGAACTTTTCGGGCTTCTGATCTACACTGACAAAGGGATGTTTGTCGGGGAGGTCGAAGATGTCCTTCTCGATGTGGACCAGAAAAAGATTGATGCGATTGTCGTCGGTAAGGTCAATGACCAGCTGGTCGACTTAAAGAACTTCAAAGGCCTGAAGATCCCGTACCGCATCATCTCCGCAATTGACGACATCGTGCTCATCCGCCACCTGCCCGGTGCATTCACCACAGCAGCGCCGCTGGAGTGAGCCCACAAAAACGGCGGGCACAATACCCTGTCTCTTTTTTTTGTCACCGCCAGCACTGGTTGCCGTATGGAGAACCGTGAACTCTTTGCCTCGATCACCACCGTCCCGCCGGTGATCGTGCGTCTCGACGGGAGAGCATTCCACCGGCTCGCCCACATGCTCGGGTTAGCAAAACCATTCGACGCCCGGTTCTCTCATGCGATGAGTGCTGTCTGCCGGAGCCTTGTCTCCGAGAGCGGGCTCTCGCCGGAGTTTGCCTACACGTTCTCCGATGAGATCAGCCTGTATCTCCAGAAACTCCCGTTCTCGGGAAGAGTGGAGAAGATCGATTCGGTGGCTGCATCGTTTGCGGCAAGTGCGCTCACCCTCGCGCTTGAATGCGCCGAGCCGATCGCGTTTGACGCCCGTGCCATTCCCGCGACACCAGAATACGTGGTCGAGTACCTGGTGAACCGGCAGGACGAGGCATGGAGGAACCACTTAAACGGCTATTGCCAGCAGGCGCTGATCGCCGACGGCATGAAGCCCCGGCAGGCAGCGGCACAGCTCAAAGGGGTGCCCTCCAACGAACTCCACGACTTCATGCATGCACGGGGTGTCAACCTCGCAAAGACACCGGCCTGGCAGCGACGGGGCGTGCTCGTGTATAAGAAAACAGCAGAGAAGGAAGGGTTCAATCCCATAACAAAAGAAAAAGTAACAGCGATCCGGATCAGTGTCAGTATCGATGATGACCTCCCCCTGTTCACGTCACCCGAGGGGCAGGCGTTCCTGAAAAAATTAGTCGGGTGCCCTTGAGATGCCAATTGCTATCTGGACACTCTCGACATCCCAGTCTTTGATAAGTTCCTGATTCTGAATTTGTTCCCCGGGTTTTAAGAATGCCAGGAGAATTCCTTTCGGTGTTTTTGCCCGGACCTCATCTGCCACAAATTCCGTGACGGTCATCAGGCCGATCTTTTCTTTGTTCAATAAGGTGTAAAGACGGTCGTCATTAATCACAATTTCTACCGTAATGAAGTCCTCAACCGCAAGATCGAGCTGCCGGCGCATCTCCTGGATCCTGCGGATCACCTCGCGGGCATAGCCTTCCGCCTCGAGTTCCGGGGTGAGCCTGACATCGACATAGACGGTCGCGTCCTGCATGGGCGCATAGAAGACGTTCTCCGGCATCTTCTCGGCAAAGGTGACATGCTGCGCACCGACCTCGTAGCTGCCCGAGGCATCCGTGAGGGTTACTGTCCTGCCCGCCTCGATCTCTGCTTTGAGAAGCGTGCCGTCCGCCGCTTCGATAAGTGCCTTGACCTTCGGGGAATTTTTGCCAAAGGCGGGCCCGAGTGCCTTCATCACCGGCGCT
>JAPKXV010000102.1 GCA_026394635.1 Methanoregula sp.
AATACGCTCGGGAAACACGAGCGCCGGTTCCGGGTATTCAAGGAATTTGTGCGACAAAAAATTGATCTCCCCATGCTCCAGCGGGTGTTTCCGCTCGGCCCGGTCTTAAAAAACGTCCGCATCGAAGTGTCCGGCGACCTCTCGTTCGGGAGGCAAATGGGATCGTACCCGATCCTTGTTGGCATCCCGCTGCGGCTGGAAAGGAACACCATTCTCGATGTTGTGATCGTTGACTGGGGAATGCGATCCCTCACCGCACTTCCGGTACCGGTCACGGTTAACACTCTTCCTGCTGCCGCGATCCGGTGGCTGCCCGGTATCGGGAAGAAAAAGGTGGCAGCAGTTCTTGCAAAACGCCCGTTTGTGACGCTTGATGCGTACAGGGCTGTGGCGGGGACTTCGGTACTAGACGGATTGATAAGGATCTGAACAGGGGGGTTATTCGGATTTTAAAAATGATGGAAAAAAGTGGCATCGTCCATTTTTTTTGATATTGGATTACCTGCGAAGGCACGCTACAAGTGCCCCGATCATTATCGCGAGGATTACAAGACTGAACGGAAGCGAAGCCGTCGTGGGGGACATCTGGTGATAGACAGATCCTGTCGGGGTGGTGTGCACCTGCTGGGGGGTAATCACAGGATGAGCAGGCTTACCGGATACCACTGGTCCAGAGAGGGGGAAATTGTCAGTTCGCAGCGTCTTATTGAGTGCTGATGGCGAGGAGATCTCATAGGGGTTGTCGCAAATCCCGGAGTGGTTGTCATCCACGCAGGTTTGTGAATACCCCGTCCCATCATCCTTGTACCAATAGTTACCGCCCAGTTTGTTGCCCCCGATTATATTTGGTCCGTTCTGGAGGGTAGTGTTCAAGGCATTTGTGGTCGTGTCGGAAGCAACATCGACGACCGAGAGATAATTGTTATAGATCTTGGTCCCTTCGGCTGAATGGTACATAATGTCATGGAGATTATGGAAATAGTTCGATGATATGGTTGTGCCGGTTGAATCCAAGAGAACAATTGCGTTGAAATGGTCCTCGAAAGTACATCCCGTGATCACGATATTTTCTGTACCGGTCAAAAGGATCCCGCCATGATACAAATTCTGATACATCGGATCTAATATAAGATCAACATTTTTTAAGAACGTCGAGTTCTCTACCCTGACGTCTTTTGAGTCCATTATATTCAGACCGTCAAAAACTGTCTCGACAATAGTTACATTGCTGATCCGTGCACCGTTAATGTCGGAGAGCTGGATACCATAGGCACCCCCCTCAATCCAGAGGTTTTTGATGGTGATCCCGCTCAACACTCCCGTGCCGTTTTTTTCAACGATAATTCCATTGCCAAAGAGGGTATGATCTTTACCATCAAGCGTCACATCGGGTGCAGTGATGGTAATGGAACAGTCTCCCGTACCCGACCCCCTGCAATCGGAACTGAGTTCGTAGGTTCCCGGTGAGGAGATTGTATACGGTGCGGTGATCTGTTGTGCGGCAACTGATGGTTGAGCACGAGCCGGGCTGTCGAGAACTGATACGGAAACAATACAGGCAAGTATTACGAGAAAGAGAAGCGGGGTGCGGGGTAGCATAAGGATTGCATTTTCCTGATGCGTTATCAATTCTTCGATTTTTATTGTAGTATCTTTTTAATTTGATTTCCGGCTAAACCTGTTTTAACTCGGTCACTTTCAGGATATCGGTCCGGGTCACTATCCCGACAATCTGCCCGTCCTGCACGATGGGGATCCTGCTGATATTCTTCGCCGACATGATCCGAAGGGCGTCGATCACCGGGGCAGTTGGCGGGAGTGTAATCGGGTCCCGGGTCATCATGTCCCGCACCTGCATCGCTTCGCGGTCGATGGGGAACGTCCGGTTTACATCGACGAGCGTGATCATGCCGACTAGCGCGCCCCGGTCGACGACCGGAAACCCGAGATGCTTTGAGGCGTACATCATGTCGATCACGTTACTCACAGGAAGAGTCGGCGGTACGGTTGTCACCGGGGAACTCATCATGGCACCGACGGTGACATCCTGCAGGAAGTAACTGTACTGGACAGAAGCCGATTCCATGCCCGCCCCGATAAAGATAAAAAGCGCGATCAGGA
>JAPKXV010000024.1 GCA_026394635.1 Methanoregula sp.
GCACCCCCTATCGCGATTAGGGCTACTACCATTAGGATAAGGCCGGAATTATTTGCGGGCGCAACACTGAGCGTGAGTTTTTTCTCGACGGTGTGGTCACCATATTCGTCAGAGTACTGAACCCGCAGGGTATAGGGGATATCGCCGCTGCCGGTGTCTTTCAGGTAAAATAGCGCGGGGGCATCGTTATCCGGCCCTATTTTTCCTACGAACGCCGCCTTGTTTCCCGTCATAGGGAGGTCGACCGAGGCCTGGACGGATTTTGCGTCATCGGTCCCGGTATTTTCTATCCGGAGTACAATCGTAAAGGGATCCCCGGAATTGATCCGGATAGGATCGGTTGTCAGGGATTTTATGCCGATCTCTGCTTTTCCTTTGACCGGGATACCGATATGCTCGACCTGATTTGTAATGGTGCCGTCAGGGTTCAGGGACCTGATGGAAACACTGAGATCCCGAAGCCCGAGAGGTGATTTTTTGTCAGAGGCGAATTGGAGAGAGAATCCTGAATCGGTTCCCGGATCGAGGTGGTCAAGGTAAAAATTTGCCGGGCTTTTCAGGGCAATGGCCGAAGTCGAGGAGTTGATGGAGATCGCGATATCGTCGGCACGGCTGTCGCCGTCATTCCTGAGATTGAGCGTGACGTTAAAATCGTCGCCCGGGATAACACCTTCCGGAATAGTCTTCTGGAGAATTAATTCCGGTTTTTTCACAACCGCGATGTGGGTATTCACATTCACGGGCACCGGGTAGCGGGTGCTCGTGCCGTCTTTTATATCAATCCAGATCTCCGGGAAATAGATCCCATCTTTTACCGGAGCCTGTACGAGGAATGTTACCGGGACAGACTGCCCGGGACCGATTGCCCCGAACCGTTCGAAATCCGGGGTCTTGACAACGATACCGTTCCCTTCAAGGTGGATATTCTCGATAAATACGTTGATATCGGTACTTGTTGTTGTCGCAAAACCTCCCTGGTAAATCCCGGAATTTTGCTGGATGTTTGAATTCTGGTTCGTGTTCCTTATCGTGAATGAAAGTGTCCCTGTGTCCCCGGGCATCAGTATGGAAGGGGTCAATTGGTAATTTTCAATAAACACCGTTGGCGATGTGAGGGGGAGGGCGCCATTGTCTACAGCCGTTACCATCGGAATTCCTGCACAAAGGAGGAGTATTCCGATAAAGATTGCATTTGGTTTTGAGGGTGTGTCTGTCTTCATTTTTTTTCCTTATGTTCGATTGTTCTCTGGTCGGGGTTCCAGTTTGTTATATCCAATGGCACCATGATCGGTGCAAAGAAAATCATCGGGCTCACCGAAGGATCATGTCCTTAAGAATGATATCCGGGGGATGGTATCGGGGCTTGCCCGCTGTACTGCTGCCAATCTCAATTGCTCCCTGAGGGCACCAGTGGACGCAGGCATAGCACTGGGTGCAGCGATCATCCCAGGTCACGGCCTTTTCGGTGACTGTTATATTATTCGTGGGGCAGATACGGCGGCACATTCCGCACCGGTTGCAGGTGTCGGTGGCATGGATCTGTTTTGGGATCCGGATCACGGACGTTACGTACACCGCGAATATACCAACGAGAATGCGCCAGATCAGGGAATCCCTCCCTTCGGGTGCAAAGAACTGTTGCCGGGAAATGGCGGCTGCAAGTTCGGGAATTTTCTCTTTGGTATCTCTGATTTTCTGCTGCTGGATCTTGGCGGGCTCCATCAGGTCATGGGGGGCGATATAATTTTCCGGCATGACCAGCACGAATCCAGCCGCAAGAGTTGTTCCCTTCTCTTCAAGGAGAGATTTGAGCGTGAAGAGGGAATGACCGGAGGTCTGTCCACAGGTTGCAATACCGAAAATATACGGTGTTGCCGAAAAACTGAGCTTTTTCACAAACTCCTTTA
>JAPKXV010000390.1 GCA_026394635.1 Methanoregula sp.
ATTTTTCTTCCCGCACCATGGCAATGGCGTTTTTCGGGCATTCGTTTGCGCAGATACCGCAGCCCTTGCAGAAGGCGAGATCGATAGTAAGTTCTCGGTCAATCACTGCATCCGGGCAGTACAGCGAGCACAGTCCACATGCGTTGCATTTTTCCTTGTCAACGACGGGCCTGAATACCCGCCAGGAGCCGGTCCGGCCGGCAGAGCCCTCAACTGGTCTGCTTATAGCAAAGCGGTCGCGTTTTATACTTCCGCTCATGCACTCATCTCCATGTATGCGGCATCGGAGGCACTGACGTTGCGCTCATCGGTAAACATTTCCCGTATCGCCGATTTTGCCGAATCGGCTGAGACGATACCTTTTGCCGAACCAGCTGTGATGATACCGATTTTTGCCAGTGCGCCAAGTACCGAAGTGTTAAGGATCGGGCTTCCCGCGACCATGAGATTTATTTTGAGTGCGATGCCGGTGAGGTCAACATTGTACGTGACAAACCCGGCAAACTCATGGAGGTGGGCGCTGTTGATGAACACCCTTCCGCCTTTTTTAATGCCGTGCAGGACATCGACTGTCTCCATCACGCTCGCGTCGAGCACAACAACCAGGTCCGGTTCCCGGATCTGGCTGTAGATCCTGATGGGGTAGTCATCAATCCGGACAAACGAGACGACCGGCGCCCCCCGTCGCTCTGCACCGTAGAATGGGCACGCAGTAGCGTACTTGCCGTCATGGAGCGCCGCCATCGCAAGGAGACGGGCGGCTGTCACGCCGCCCTGGCCGCCACGGGAGTGAATGCGGATCTCATACACGGTCATTCACCCCGAACCAGAACTCTTCCCCGATATGCCGGTGGCGGACAAAGCCCGCGATATCGTCATAGGTAACTTCCTGACCTCCAAGACCGGCGATCACGCTGAAGACTTCCATCAGGTTCTTCGACATGACGGAATGTGCAAGAACACCGCCAAAACCAAACGAGTAGTCGCGGTCGATCACGACGACTTCCTTTCCCGCCAGGTCAAGTTCCGGGAACGGGCGGAACCAGCGCAACCGCATCGATCCCGCCTTGATACCCTCTTCGCGCAGGATATCGATGGCGACTTGATACCCTCTTCGCGCAGGATATCGATGGCGACTTCCGCCTCCTTACCCAGCGTGCCCAGGGAGACCACGACCACATCCGCATCGTCGCACTTATATCCCTCGGTAAAGCCGTACGTGCGACCAAAACGTTTTGAGAAATCCTTGTGAGTCTCTTCGATCACGTTTGCCGCGTCACGCATCGAGCGTTCGATCTCCCACCTGAACCGGAAATGATCAGCCGGAGCCGTCAGCGTCCCATACCCGCCGGGATTTTTGGGATCGACCGCATTTGGCAGGTGGAGCGGCGGGATAAAATCCCCGGGCTCAACAGTGTCGAGCGGCTGCATGATGTGGGAGAGGGCAAAGCCATCGAGATTTACCATCACCGGCAGCAAAACGTCGTTGTGCTCGGCAATACGGAATGCCATGAGTGTCGTATCGTAGGCTTCCTGGACGGTTGAGACATAGACTTGGAGCCAGCCGGTATCGCGCTCCTGCATCGCATCGGTATGTTCTGCCCAGATATTCCAGCCGGGACCAAGAGACCGGTTCACGTTTGCCATCACGATTGGCAGGCGGGCACCGGCAACCCAGTTGGTCATCTCGTGCATATACACAAGACCTTGGGAACTTGTTGCAGTAAACGTCCGGGCACCGGCAATGCTTGCCCCGATGCACGCTGCCATGGCGGAATGTTCGCTTTCAACGGGAATGTATTGGCTGTCAAGCTGGCCGCTTGTCACGTAATCTGCGATACTCTCAACAATTTCAGTCTGCGGCGTGATCGGGTACGCAGCGACTACATCTGGTCCCGCCTGTTTAACCGCTTCGGCGACTGCCTTGTTCCCGGTTGCGATCTTTTTCATGGTGCTGCCTCCTCAGCAGCAAACCGTTTTTGGTTCTTTTGTATCCGCTGTTTGAGGATCTCAACAGTCTTTGTGTTGATGCCCTTGAACCGTCCCTGCGGCGCGAGATACTCTTCGAGCGGGATCGGTTTTTTCATCGCAGCCTTTGACGGCGCACTGATGGTCAGCTTCCCGTGTTCGCGCTCGTAGAGCACCCACATGCCGGACTTCACCGCCAGTTTGCCGATTTCTACCGTCTTTTCCGTGGGATATCTCCAGCCGGGCGGGCAGGGTGAGAGGACGTGGATGAACGTCGGGCCGCGGAAGGTGAGCGCCTTCTGGACTTTCCTGAAAAGATCCTGCGGGTACGATGAGCATGCGGTTGCCTGGTACGGCGGTTCGTGAGCGGCGATGATCGCATCGATGTCTTTTTTTACCTCGGGTTTCCCCGCAGGCGTCGTTGTTGTTTTTGCACCAAGCGGTGTTGCACTGGATCTCTGCATCCCGGTATTGCCATACGCCTCGTTGTCGTAGCAGATGTACAGGAAATCGGTGCCGCGTTCAAAAGCTCCCGACATCGCCTGTAAGCCGATATCAAGTGTTCCCCCATCGCCGGCATAGACAATGACCTTGGTTTTTCTCCCGGCTACCCTGAACAAACTGCTCATACCCGATGCGCAGGCTGCTGCCGCACCAAAGGCAATATTGACCACGGGCACGGTGAATGCCGTTTTCGGGTAGA
>JAPKXV010000314.1 GCA_026394635.1 Methanoregula sp.
ACGTCCTGCTCGCTGAGGCGGGGGTCAACTACGACCACCTCTTCGACCGGGACGAGGTGAACCCGGAGTTCCCGGGCACCGACGTCGTCCTTGTCATCGGGGCCAACGACGTCGTCAACCCGGGAGCGCACCGGCAGGGCAGCCCGCTCTTCGGTATGCCAATTCTCGATGTCGAACAGGCGAAGAATGTCATCGTCCTCAAGCGAGGCCAGGGGAAGGGGTTCGCCGGGATCGAAGACGACCTGTTCTACCGGGACAACACGCGGATGCTCTACGGCGACGCGCGGGAGACTGTCGGGAAGCTCGTGCAGGCCCTCAAGAAACTATAAGACCCACGGGAATTTGCCAGACCGATATTACGGCACTGCCGGACCGGGCCGCTGAGGTTGCCCGGGCAAGGAAGAAGGCAGCGCACGCGATTGACCGGATGTTGCGGGAAAAACAGGCATTTTTTTTAAAACCCAAATTCTGATCCTGCCTTAAAAATAATTATTCACCTGTACCAATTCTTATAAATCATCCCGTTGATGGTATTTTATGCCGTTTTGTTTCTCGTGTGGAAAGGAGATTTCCGCCACTCAGAAATTCTGTGAATATTGCGGGACTGCGCAGGACATTTCTGATGGTGCAGCTCTATCACCGGGACAGCAGCCGCCCCCGCCTCCTCCACCGCTGCAGGTACCTCGTGCGCAACCTCTGGTTCCATCTGCAAAGAAACCTCCCTTGCCGAGAAATAGTATAATTATTGCCGGAATTATTGTCATGGTACTCGTGGCTGCCAGCGCATATTTTATCGGGATGCCGCTGGTGAAGGGCGGCCTGCCACCTTCAATGCAACCCTCCGCTCCGCCAATCCCCTCAACTGTCATGACAACGGTCATCACAACAGTCCCGCCGCCGATACCAACCCTGCGAGAAACAACCGTACCAACTGCGGTGATAACCCGGGATGACCGGTTCGAAGAGACGTACCTGGAATTATTTAACCGCAACCTTACGTATAAATTCGGCCAGAAGGAACTATTCCCCGTTGATCTCACCCGCCCGCCTCTCTTCATCAAGTTCAATGTAATCCCGGTCATGGTGAACAAATCCAAACTCGCAGATATTGGGCTTTCCACCGAACATACGGTCTATGCGGTCTATCCGGACCCGAATTCATGGTTTGAGGTAAAAGTTCTGGACGCTGTCTCCGGCACAGTCGTGGATGCACGGGGTTTTAACAAAGAGTATAACCAGTATACAAAGCAGGAGTTCATGGTCAGGGAAAAAGGAAATTACACAGTCGAGATGTCGGGGAACGGGGTGACCGTCAATACCCAGATACTGACGGGAGATTAACAGGCAAAATCCATATCAAACCCGGTTTTTGCTCATGGAGAATCGGCTTCTGGTGAAATCCCGGTTCAACCTCCGGTATGAGCGTTCCTGCTGGAACGATTTTCCCCTGGTATCATCAGGGGTGATGCCAAAGTGGCGGGGGCAATGTACATCGAATATGTCCTGGTGGACATCTTCTTTTAGTTTGCCCGTCCCTGTGGGAACGGCAAACACTCTCAAGAACATTATAAAAAACAATGATTTCTCCGGAGCCCCAAAATTAAACAGCTGGTTCCAGTTCTTTCCTGCGCAGTTCCAGGACAAGGTGTTTTGAGAAAATCTTAAAAAATGCCGTCCTCTCGCCTTCCACACCCCAGAGCTCGAGCTGGCAGTTGCCTCTCGCTACGACTTCAAGATGCACGGCCTCTTTCTCCACCCTGATGAACCTGACCCGCTGCACGAGGGCTGCATGGCTCCGGTCAAGGCTTTCTGCGAGGCGTAAAAACATCGAAAGGATACGCACCATCCCGCGCTCGGCAGGTTCGAGATCAAGCATCTCCGGCCTGTTTTTCCGGGGCATCTTCTTCCGGTGAAACCGTGCAATGTTTGCCATGATCGCGATCTCCTTGTCGTCAAATCCCAGCAGTTCCGCGTTGCTGATGATATAGTAAGAGTGGGCATGGTGGTTGGTATACGAGATGAATGACCCGATATCATGCAGGAATGTGGCACTCTCGAGGAGTTCACGCTCCCTCTCACCGAATGCGTGCAGCTTCTGTTTTTTTGCCGAGTCAAAGAGCCCCAGCGCAAGCATGGTCACCGTGCGGGCATGGGCTTCGTTGATGCCGCATGACCGGCCCAGCTGCAAAACGCTATGCTGGCGCGGCGAGAGTTCCCCAAACAGCGGGAACTCGTCCATGCGGGACAGGTAATCCGCCAAAAGACCGTCCTGTAACCCCCGGGTCGTTGTGGTGATGCTTGCAAGGCCAAGATCCTTCATCAGGGTATCGATAATGGCAGCCCCGGCAATGATAATATCTGCCCGTTCAGGGTTCATCCCCGGGACGTTCCGCCGTTGTGTTACGGGAAGAGCACAGAGCATTTCGATAACTTTTTTCAGGTCCCGGTGGGTAAGGGTACCGTTGGATAGGCCGGAATTCTGGTGCAGGGTGCGGTTTGCGATCGCGGCAAGGTTTATGATCGTACCGGAACTTCCGATAGCACTATCGGTTTTCTCCGATTTGATCTTCTGCACGACATGGACGATCTGGTTCCTGACATGGTGCTGGAGTTTTTTATACCGGTCGTGCGAGACCGGGCCGGTATCAGACGGGGGGAAGTACTGGTTGGTGAGCCGGATGGAACCGAGTTTCAGGCTTTCGAGGTACAGGTACTCCTGCTTGTTTCCCACAATGAGTTCAGTGCTCCCGCCGCCGATATCGATAAAAAGCGCCTGCCGCTCACTAAGCGTAATCCCGCTTGCGACCCCTAAATAGATCAAACGTGCCTCCTCGCGCCCGGAGATGACCCGGACGTCAAGATGTGCTTCCCTCCGGAGCCGGCTTAAGAGCTCGTTCTGGTTTGCCGCTTCCCGTGTGGCTGAGGTTGCTACCGCGACAAATTCCTCGCAGCCAAACGTACGCGCAAGGTCGACAAATGTCTTGCAGACGACGACAGCGCGGTCAATTGCTTCGGGCAGGAGCTCCTCGTTCTCAAACTCCCCCTCCCCGAGCCGTACCTGCTGTTTCTTTTTTGTAAGGGTTGAGAAAGAATGGTTCGGGTTGAACCTGACAACGAGCAGCCGGACTGAGTTTGTGCCGATATCGATGAAAGCCACAATATGGTCTTGTGCACCTGCAGGAGTTGTCGTCATTCTATCACCATGGTGCGTGAAAAGACCCGGGAAAAGAGGTCGGCTTTCTGGATCGCCCGGGCCTTTTCCACGGATACATCCCCGTCATGCTCAAGCCGGCAGGTCACTTCAGCCACAGAGATCGTGCATGCCAGCGACTGGACCCGGTTGGTGTGGGGGTAATCAAGCCCGTCAGCGACACGGAGCAGGGCAGCGCAGGTGCAGACGATCTTTTTGTCCTTGGGTCTCAGGGATGCAAACACCGCATCCTTGCTACCGGGGACCGGTTTGCGGTGGAAGCGGGCGATAAGTGCGACAATACTGCGTTCGCGGTCAGAGAGCGGGAGGGTGCGGTCCTCGTGTATCATGGAAAAACTCCGGGTGTGGTGGCCTTTCTGCCCGAATGCCCACCCGATATCATGGAGGAGCCCGGCGCATTCAAGGTAAAACCGCTCCTCCCCGGAATAATGGTGGAGCCCGGCAAGCTCATCAAAGAGCATCAGGGCAAGCCGGGTTACCTGGTGCGCGTGCTCCTGTCCTTCGGGAAATGACCCGGCAAGCGCATGGACGGGATCAAGGGAACGTTCTTTTGATCGTTTTGCACCATTTTTTTGAACGGGAAGTTCTATTACCTTGCTCGTTTCTGCTGCTACGCTTATCTCGTTGTGCAGGCGTTCCCAGACATTGTGTGATTTGCAGTCCTCCCATGATGCACGCAGTTCCCGGTAGATGGTATCCCGTTCGTTTTTCCTGTCCAGGAGCAGCTGGATTACGTCCGGTTCCAGAGGAGGTCCCTCCAAACCGTTCGCCGGAGCACGGGAAGTGTCCTGTCCGGACAACTCCTGGGGCTGTTGTGCAACCACTCCGGCAAGGAACTGCGCCCAGACATCGCAGTCATGGAGCGTGCCAAGCGATTCCTGCAGTTTTTTTATGTGTTTCAGGGCGGATTTCAGCCGGTTCGGGTACAGTGGGCGGTACACTTCCATGGTATAGCGGAGCTTCTTTGTCGCAATACGTGCCGTATGATGCCCTTCTGTATCATCAGGGTTATGTATCGCCCCGTCATGCGAAAGCATCCCGTCCAGTACCAGTCCGATATTGCCTGCAGCCGCACGGTAGAGTTCCGCAGGCAGTTCAGGTTCATCATTCCCCATTTTTTTGGTTTTTGTAAATTCGTGGAGTGCTGCAGTGATCTCTTCGGCAGTATTGCCGTTTTCAAGCAGGGTGAGTGCGGCAAGCACATCCGCCTGCTGGCGTTCCCGTTGTTTATGCAGGAGTTCAATGAGTGAGGATACCCCATGATTTCCCTTGAATATGGGGGGATGTTTCTCTGCATAGGAGGACAGAAACATGATCTGGACATCGGTGTCCCGTGCATTGCCCAGTGCGCCGGTGATTGCTTTAATCCCTTTCATCCAGCACCGGTATTTTTTTTCCAGAAAACAGGGTGCAAAGAGGGGCAGGGCACTGCGCAGCCTCCGGGACGCTACCCGCATCGAGTGTACATGTTCGGGATTGCTGCCCTCTCGGACCCCGTCAATTTCGCGAGTAAACGCCCTCAACCGGGGAACAAGGCGCTGTGCGGCAAACCTGCACTGTACACGTTCACGGGCTGCCACGGTACCATGCTCCTCGGTGCGATATGAACCATCTTTGAGCGTTCGGCTCACCATCCTTGTCCCCGCCTTCACGCGTATAGGTGCCGCTGCTACTCATCCACCGGAGTTTTTCCGTATCGTGGAGTTGCCGGTCAAGGATGATGTCAATAAGCGCGGACTTGATCACCGGATCCTCAACCGGAAAGAGGACTTCAACACGCCGGTCAAGGTTTCTTGGCATCAGGTCAGCACTCCCCAGCAGCACTTCGCGCTCTCCCCCGTTATGGAAATAATACAGCCGGGCATGCTCAAGGAACCTCCCGATGATGGTGCTTACCCTGATATTCTCCGAGATCCCTAAAATCCCCGGGCGGAGGCAGCAGACCCCGCGCACCTGAAGATCGACCCTGATACCAGCCTGTGATGCCCGGTACAGGGCGGCAATACACTCCCGGTCGACCAGTGCGTTCATCTTGAAGATAATCCTGCCGTCTCCATGCGTCGTGTGCCGGGTAATCTCCCGTCCAATTTTTTCGAGGATCGATTGCCGCAGGGAAACGGGGGCAACAAGGAGTTTCCGGTAGTGCTCAATGCGGGCATACCCGGTCAAGAGATTAAAGAGATCCGCCACATCCGCGCCCGTCTCCCGGTCGCAGGTAAAGATCCCGAAATCCGTGTATATCCTGCTGGATGTGGCATTGTAGTTGCCGGTCCCGAGGTGCAGGTACCGGCAGATCCCGTCCTTTTCACGCCGGATAACCATGCAGAGTTTCGCATGTACCTTGAGCCCGACAATCCCGTATACGACGTGGACGCCCGCCCGCTCCAGCTGCCGGGCCCAGCCGATATTATTCTCCTCGTCAAATCGCGCCTTGAGTTCAATGAGCGCAGCAACCGCCTTTCCGTTCTCGCGGGCTTCCATGAGTGCGGCGACAACCGGGGAATTTGCCCCAACGCGGTAGAGGGTGATCTTGATCGCAAGTACATCGGGGTCATGCGCTGCCTGCCGGATAAAGTTTACTACCGGTGAAAAACTGTCATACGGGTGGAAGAGCAGGATATCCTCTTTTTTTATTCCGGCGAAAATATCCCTGCCGTCAGCAATTATGGGTGGGACCGAGGGGACAAAGGGGGTGTCCTTAAGGTCCTGCCGGTTGAGGGAAAGCACCTGCATCATATCCGCCATCCCGACGGGTTGGTCCAGCCGGTAGATCATGAGGGAAGTGCTGCCAAGTTTCTGCTCCAGCATGTGGCAGATCCGGTCGGGCATGGAACGGTGCACTTCGATCCTCACCGGCCTGCCGGTCCGGCGCTGCTCCATCACCTCCTCGACGGCAGTCAGGAGGTCGGATGCCTCATCTTCCTCTATCTCAAGGTCTGCATCCCGGGTGATACGGAACGGGTAGGCGGCAACCACGTCAAGCCCGGAGAAGAGCAGGTCAAGGTTAGCAGCAATCACCTCTTCAAGCAGGACAAAATGGACGTCAGCATCGTCCTCGTGGGAGAGATCCCCGGTCTTTGGGATGCGCAGGAGCCGGGAGAAGAGTCGTGTCGGGACCTTGACGCGGGCGAAATACTCCCTGTTCTGGTCTTGTATGATGATTGCAAGGTTCAGCGAGAGGTTGGAGATGAACGGGAACGGATGCGAGACATCAAAGGCAAGCGGGGTGAGTACGGGAAAGATCTCATCAATGAAATGTTTGCGCACGGCTGCCTGCTGGTCCGGACTGAGCGTGCCGTACGTATGGATATGGATACCGGACGCCGCGAGCTGCGGGATGAGGTCTTCTATCCAGCATTCCGCCTGATCTGCAAGCGTGGGAATGAGTGCAGCCCGGATTGCATCGAGTTGCCGGGCCGGTGTCATGCCGTCCGGGGGTGCTTCAAGCACACCATTTTCCAGCTGTCTCTGGAGCCCTGCGACCCGGATCATGAAGAATTCGTCAAGGTTGTTTGCAAAAATTGCATGGAACTTCACCCGTTCGAGCAGGGGATGGGACCTGTCCTGCGCCTCATCGAGCACATGCCGGTTGAAGGCAAGCCAGCCCAGCTCACGGTTGATAAAAAGCGACGGATCATAAAAATCAGCGGGTGACGATCCTGCAGGCATGTGTACGCTCGCTCTAATGAAAGGAATTGAAATTATTCTATTGATGGTAAATATCTTACCTTAAAGATGGATCTTTTCTTTCATATATCCATGTATCACTGACCGCTTTTTGCTCGAGGCTGTCCAACAATTGTCATATCTCGTTGGACAGCCTCCTGATACCCTCATGAAATTACTGTCGTATTTATATTCTGCGACCCCCTATATGATTTCATGGTGCCAGCCATGAGTGAGGGTTTTATTCGTCGATAAGATTCGCTTTTTTGATACCACGTTGCGTGACGGGGAGCAGACTCCCGGCGTTTCGTTGAATCCTGAACAGAAACTTGAGATCGCGTCCAGACTCGCGGATATCGGCGTCGATGTTATTGAAGTCGGTTCAGCGGCTGCTTCAGAAGGGGAGCGATCCGCAATCCGCATAATCTCTGATGCAGGTCTCAGAACAGAGATCTGTACCTTTGTCCGTGCCCTTGTGCAGGACATCGACCTTGCGGCAGATTCCGGAGCGGATTCTGTTCACCTCGTCGTCCCGGTCAGCGACCTGCACATTGCCAAAAAGATGAGAAAGACCCGCGAGCAGGTCGCATCTATGGCATATAGTGCGGTTGAACACGCAAAAGAGCGCGGGCTCATCGTTGAACTCTCAGGTGAAGATGCCTCGCGGGCTGACCAGGTGTTCCTCCGCACGCTCTTTACCGAAGGAGTCGGGAGGGGTGCAGACCGGCTCTGCTTCTGCGATACTGTCGGGCTCCTTACACCGGAAAAAGTGGCGGAGTTCATCCCGCCCCTTGCAAGGATTGCGCCACTCTCGATCCACTGCCATGATGACCTCGGGTTTGCGCTGGCCAATACGGTTGCCGGGCTCAAATGCGGCGCCAGCTGCGCACATACGACCGTAAATGGCCTCGGGGAACGCGCCGGGAACGCGCCGTTTGAAGAGCTCGTCATGTCACTGGAGGTCCTGTACGACTACAAGACCCGGATTAAAAAGGAAGAACTCTACCACCTTGCCTCGCTGGTTTCCCGGCTGACCGGCGTCCCTCTCCCGGTCAACAAGGCAATCGTCGGTGAGATGGCCTTTACCCACGAGAGCGGCATCCATGCACACGGTGTGATGCGGGAGCCCTCGACCTATGAGTCCATTAAACCGGAGATGATCGGGAGAAAGCGCCGTATCGTGCTGGGCAAGCACTCAGGTTCCGCATCGGTGGAAGCGGCACTTCACGAGATGAATTACACCACCGACGAGAACCAGGTCAAAGAGATCGTAAAACGGATCAAAGAGCTCGGTGACCAGGGCAAACGGGTCTCGGATACTGACCTGATGGCGATTGCCGATGCTGTTCTTGCCATCGAATCCAACCCGGTCATAAAGATGCGGCAGTTCACCGCGGTGTCGGGAAGCAACATGATCCCTACCGCCTCGGTCACTCTTGAAGTGAACGGAAAGGAGATGACCGGGGCTGCCACCGGTGATGGCCCGGTCGATGCAGCAATGCAGGTACTGCGCAAATCCATCGGAGATGTGGCAGATATCCGGCTTGAAGAATATCATGTCGATGCGATCAGCGGCGGAACCGATGCACTGGTCGAAGTGACCGTAAGATTAAGTAAGGACGGGAAGATAATTACTTCAAGAGGCGCACGCACCGACATCATCATGGCAAGTGTCGAGGCGATGATCGCCGGTATGAACAGACTACTTGAGGGAAGAACATGAAAACCGGGGCAAAAATCCTCGTTGAATCATTGCAGCGCGAGGGTGTCGATATCTTATTCGGCTACCCTGGCGGCGTGGTTCTGCCAATCTATGATGAGCTCTACGACTCCCCTTTAAAACACCTCCTCGTGCGGCACGAACAGGCGGCAGCGCATGCTGCGGACGGATATGCACGGGCAAGCGGGAAGGTTGGCGCCTGCCTTGCGACATCAGGGCCGGGAGCCTGTAACCTTGTTACGGGAATCGCTACCGCATACATGGACTCTGTTCCCATCGTCGCAATTACCGGGCAGGTCCCGACAAACCTGCTGGGAAACGACGCGTTCCAGGAATCAGATATCACCGGCATCACGATGCCGGTCACAAAACACAATTACCTTGTCAAGTCCGCAAGCGATCTCAGCCGCGTTATCAGGGAGGCATTCTACATCGCGGGTACCGGCAGGCCGGGCCCGGTTCTGGTCGATATTCCAAAAGACGTGAGCACCGGGCTTGCAAAGGACATCCCGCTGCCGGAAAAAGTAACTCTCCGGGGGTACAACCCCACCTACAAGGGGCACAAGCGCCAGATCGATAAGGCGGTTGAACTCATCGAGCACGCAGAGCGCCCGTTAATCTACGCAGGTGGTGGCATCATCTCCTCGAATGCATCCGCGGAACTCATCCAGCTTGCAACAAGCTGCGGGATCCCGGTGACCACAACGCTCATGGGCATCGGGTGCATTCCCTGTGATCACCCGCTCAACCTCGGCATGCTGGGCATGCACGGCACCGAATACGCAAACTTTGCGGTTACGGAATCCGACCTGCTGATTGCGATCGGTGCACGGTTTGATGACCGTGTGACCGGGAAGATCGATACCTTTGCACCGCACGCAACGATCGTGCATATCGACATTGACCCGGCAGAGATCGGGAAGAACAAACGGGTCGATGTCCCGATTGTCGGAGACGTGAAGGCAGTGCTGCAGGACATGCTCGCAATTCTCAAAAAGAATGCCATGTACGAACCATGGATCAAGAAGATCAGGCACTGGAGGCAACATCATCCGCTCCGCATCAAGGACGACGGGCGCCTCCACCCGCAGCAGATCGTCCGGGCATTAAGCGATCTTGTGAAAGGCGAGGCAGTGATCGTGTCAGAAGTCGGGCAGAACCAGATGTGGACTGCACAGCACTTCTGTTTCCACCACCCCCGCACATGGATCACAAGCGGCGGGCTGGGCACGATGGGGTACGGCTTCCCGGCTGCCATGGGGGCACACTTTGCCCGCCCAGATGTACCCGTCTTTGACATCGCGGGCGACGGCAGCATCCAGATGAACATCCAGGAGATGGGAACGGTTGCCGCAAACAGGATACCCGTGAAAGTTGCGATCTTAAACAACATGTACCTGGGCATGGTACGCCAGTGGCAGGAGCTCTTCTTTGACCGGCGTTACTCCTATACCGAGCTCCCACCCGTTGACTTTGTCAAAATCGCAAACGCCTACGGGATCGATGGCATCCGGGTGGATACACCTGATGAGGTGCTGCCTGCTCTTAAGGCATCGCTTGCCTGCGACGGGCCGTTTGTGATGGACTTCCGGATCGAACGGGAGGAGAATGTCTTCCCCATGGTCCCGGCTGGCGCTGCTATCAACGAGATGATCGGGGGGCATCCACGGACATGAAGCCGCACACACTCTCCGTGCTGGTAGAGAATAAGCCCGGTGTTCTCTCCAGGGTTACCGGGCTGTTTTCACGGCGCGGGTTCAATATCGAGAGCCTCGCGGTCGGCACTTGCGAGGAACCGGATATGAGCAGGATCACGATCGTACTGATCGGCGACGATGCCAAGGTGGAGCAGGTGATGAAACAGCTCCATAAGCTGATCGATGTGATCAAGGTCTCTGACCTGACCGAGAACGAACGGGTTGAGCGCGAGCTCGCGCTGATAAAAGTAAATGCCGAGCCGGGGACCAGCCGCGCAGAGGTCATGCAGATCGCGTCAATCTTCAGGGCACAGATCATCGACGTCGGGGCAAAATCCGTCATCCTCCAGATCATTGGGGATACGGAAAAGATCGATGCACTCGAAAAACTACTCCGGCAATATGGTGTCAGGGAACTTGTGCGTACAGGAAGGATCGGGATCCTGCGGGGATCAAAAACGGTATCAGGTTCAAAATAATCCTTTAAATCTCATTTTTCAGCCCTCGTGAAATCATCGTTTTTATTATTACATTCCTGAAAATGTTTGCTGTTTTCGTGGGAAGGGCAACCTCACGGAAGGAGAGAGACCGCGATACAATCATTATTTTGCCGAACCTCCTCGCTAAAGTGATCCTGAAAATTATCCTTTTTTCGTAATTTTTCGCAATAAAAAAGATCCCAAAATATTTTATTGGTGCAGTCATGGATGAAAAAGACTCATCCAAACTATTTTGTAGCTTCCCATACTCCCAATGTTTAGTAACACTATGCAGGTATTCTGAATAAAAAGCTGCAGAAAAAAGAGTTGGGCGATTATGACCGAGAAACGGATTATCATTCAGGAACTGGGTGAAGACGGGCTGCTCCTGCCGGTGCTCGTGAACAGGGCGCTGTTGGCAAACGACCGGATCAAATACTTTTTTACCCTCCTCCAGACTGCACAGGAGCGGGCAGACCACCCGGAGCGTGCGTTGCCTACGATGCGCACGGAGCGCGAGACTGCGGGCATCGAATCAGAGCAGTATGACACAGTGGTGCTCGGCGCGCAGCGTATTGATGAGGAATTGTATTCAGTTCCCTTTTTGCCTGATATCCTCCTGGGGATCCGCGATAGTATGGAGGAGATGATCGCCCCTTTTGCCGCGCACGGGCGTGAAGAGGCGCAGGGGTTTATCCAAAGGAAGGATTCCCTGCTCGGGACGCTGCATGAAGAACCCGAAGGCACCATCTCATCGTCCCTGATCACCACGATCACTTCGGGAGAAGCGGGTACCGGTGACAGCATCCACCTCCTCGTCATGGATCTCCACCGTGCCCTTAACCAGCTCCAGACCGAACTGTCAAAAGAGACCATCGACGGCGCCATGACCTATATGCTGGGCGCCGGTGACGATGTGCTCGTCCGTGCATTCATGGCGGGCATCAACCGCACCACCCCGCTCCGGTTCGATCACCCGGGACTGGGGACCACTGCTACCCGTACGGGAAACAAACTCCTGATCCAGAACGATATTGGCGTGACCGATGCCCATGTTCTCGTCGTGAATGTTGAGGAGAAGACCGTGTCGGTCGTATATACGGATATCCACATGCAGCGCCTCGAGTTCTTCCAGAGCCTCTTTGAAGGCCGGCAGGTGCGCTGGCAGGACACTCTTTCCCGCAGGGGATCCGGGCAGTTGGAGAAGACGGTGTACCACCTCTCGGTCGGGACGTACACAGCTGCAAACGATGCCGACCTTGCCGGTTTTCTTTCCCACCTCGGTTCCCGCATTGTCTTTTTGATCGACTGGAACCGTGCACGCAAACAGCTCCGCAATTTCCTGCTCAACAAGGACGCCATATCGGTCCTGCGATGGGCTGCTGATAAGGAAGTAGGGCATATGGGATTTCTCCGGCTCGGCGGCGACAAGCTCATTTACGGTGCGCTTGAGCTGGCAGCCAGAGTCCCGCTCCGGTATGGCGAACCCCTCCATCAGCTCCTCGGCCGGGACCGCAGCATTGAATATCTCAGGTGGGTATTAAAGACAGCGACAACCGGGCTCCGCGCAAACAACCCGCGCCTGCTCATACAGGACGAGATAAAGGCAGAATTGCTCCGCTACTTCCGTTCTGCACACGAAGGGCTGGTGGAGATCTGCATAGACCATGCTTCACTCCTGATTGAAGTAGGCACAGCCGTCCGCGACTCCCTCCTCCACATCCAGCGGTCCGGTGATGCGGATTTTGTGGTGCGGAGCGCAAAACGGGCAAAGGAATGGGAGAGCCGGGCCGACCAGCTTGTCGTTCAGGTCCGTACCCTTTCCAAAAGGATCGAAGAGGCCGAGTTTTTTCTCCTGCTCATCGACGCTGCTGATGATGCACTTGATGAACTGGAAGAAGCATGTTTTTTTACCACCCTGCTGCCGTCAATAGCCAGCTCAAAACCGGTAAACCGGAAGCTTACATCAATGGCTGAACTCGCGGTCAAAGCGGGGCAGGAGTACCTCAAAGTGCTCATCGCTGCGCAGAATATACGCAAGGATTACAGCCGCGATGAAATGCAGGAATTCCTGACTGCGGTAAACCGGGTGATCTCCCTTGAGCATGAATGCGACGAAGCGCTCCGTCTCACAGAAAAGACGATCATCTTGGAAAGTACCGATTACAAGGAACTGCGCGTGTATTTCGAGATTGCCCGGATTATCGAGGAGGCGACCAATTCCCTGATGAAAGCCGTGTATATCATGCATGATACAATTCTCGAAGGAATGAACCGGTAATTCGAAGTATGTCAGTTCCACTCGCGCACCTTGCGCTGTTCGGGTCCGGGCTGCAGAATGTTGTTCCTGCAGCAGAATTTGGCAATAAAGCTGCAGGGCTTGCCGAAATGGCGGCGCTGGGAATCCCGGTTCCTGCAGGGTTTGCCCTGCCGGTCGATATCTGCCAGTCATATTATAAAAATGCGGAAGTCCTCGGGGAAGATGTTCCCCGGCTCCTCCAGCAGGGAATGACACACATCGAACGGGCAACAGGTACCACGTTCGGCGGTGTACGCAGGCCACTCCTTGTTTCCGTTCGATCAGGGGCTCCCGTCTCGATGCCGGGGATTATGGACACGATCCTCAATGTTGGTCTCACTCCGTCAACCGTCCGTGGGCTTCTCGCATATACCGGTAACCCGCGGTTTGTGTACGATTCCTACCGCCGTTTTTTGGAAAATTACGGGACCAGCATCTTTGCCCATCCCCCCTCGCGCTACGCAACTCCGTTAAAGGAGATGATAAAAAAGGAGGGGGTGGCGGATGAGCGTGAACTGGACTACCAGAGCTTA
>JAPKXV010000442.1 GCA_026394635.1 Methanoregula sp.
ATTATCGAAGGCGGTGTCACTGCATTTGCGCTCTCGCTCATCATCCATGCACGCCCCGATATTGTTGGCTTTGAAAGCCCCGGGAAAACCGGCAGGGCAAAGGATATGATCATCGTTGCCGGTATCGCTTTCGCACTCGAAATTGCGATCTTTGCGCCGTATTATGCGTCCACGTATCCCGACGGACTGGACAGTACGTTCCTTTCCGCGTACGGGGCAAAAGATACAACTACCGTACATATTGACGAATCAAAGACGGTTTTTGCAGAAGCAGCCGTTGCAGAAAAGACCGGCAACACGTACTCATGGGAGGCCCCCTTCCCTGACTATGCCCTGCCGGGACTGGATAAACCCGGAGAAGTGCTTGCGATCATCTTTGGTGTGCTTGTGCTCTTCATTCTCGGTTTGGGCATCAGCCGGTTTATCACCCGGCACCCTTGAGAGGATTTTATTATAAAAACACCAATACTAACCGGATTTCCTCATGCACCTCATCGAGACCCGCGATCTCACCTACGTCTATCCCGGCAACGTCACGGCGTTACACTCCGTGAACTTCATCGCTCCCCGCAATGCCCGCATTGCTGTCATTGGATCAAACGGCGCCGGCAAGAGCACGCTCTTCAAATGTTTTAACGGGATATTCAGACCGACATCAGGTTCGGTCCTGATCCGCGGCGAACCAATCACCCGGGATAATATCCGTGAGGTGCGGAAGTTTGTAGGGATCATATTCCAGAACGCCGATGACCAGATCTTTTCACCGACCGTAGAACAGGATGTCGCGTTCGGCCCCACCAACCTCGGGCTCGACGAGGAGACAATCCACCACCGGGTCCATGAGGCGCTCAAGCTCGTTGGCATCGAAGACCTTGCCCACCGGGTGCCGCACCACCTGAGCGGAGGTGAGAAGAAACGGGTCGCAATCGCCGGCGTGATTGCGATGGAGCCTGAAGTGCTCGTGCTTGACGAACCCACCGCCGGACTTGACCCTAAGGGCGTTCATGACCTTCTTATTTTCATCAACTCCCTTTCAAAGCAGTACGGTATGACGGTCATCTTTTCCACCCACGATGTTTCGATGGTCGCTGAGGTTGCAGATTACGTATATGTCATGAACAAGGGGCAATTTGTCGCAGAGGGAAGCGTAGAAGAGATCTTTTTACAGCCTGACATGCTCCGCTCGGTCCGGCTCGATGTGCCGGTGCTGCCGAAACTGATACGGTCACTGAATACCAATGGGGTGCCGGTTCCCATGGCATACACCTATGAGGACGCTGAACGGGCGCTTATAAGTACCTACAAAGGTTCAAAAAAAGATACTCCGCGACAATGATCGAAGAACTCTTTTACATTGAGAAAACGGCGTATAAAGACAGTTTCATCCACCGGCTCGATGCACGCGTGAAGATCGTCAGCATGCTCGCGCTGATCATTGCGATGGTTGCACTCCCGTACACACCTGCTGTCTTTACCGTGGGTCTGGTATTTTTTGCCTTCTTTGCAATCCTCTGGACCCTCTCTGTGCTCCCGTTGACTGTCTATGCAAAGCGACTGCTGATGGTGCTCCCGTTCGGGCTCTTTATCATCCTCTTCCAGATCTTTTTTACCAACCGGTATTATCCGGTATTCCACGTTATCGCCAATCTTCCCTTTGGCATCCACATCTATGCCGAATCGATCGAGTTTGCCACCATTCTGCTCCTGAAATTTGTAGTCTGCGTCTCGGCAATCATCCTGCTCTCGTCTACGACAAAGCTCCATGACATGCTCGAAGGTGCCGGGCGCATGGGGCTGCCCCCTGAGTTCGCGCTCACGTTCGGGATGATGATCCGGTATCTCTTTGTATTCGGCTACATGTACCGGAAGATCAATGAGTCGCTTGCCACCCGATGTTTTGACCCGTTCAACTCCGCACTGCCGTACCGCTACCGGATAAAACAGCTGGGTTATACGGTTGGCACTATTTTCATCCGATCGTACGAGCAGGGAGAGCGCGTCTATACAAGTATGCTCTGCAGGGGGTATGGGAGAGACAGCCATATCTTCATTGTAAAAAAGCCGCTTCGTGCGACTGACTGGACTTTTCTTGTCATATGTCTTGCTTTTTCGATCACCGTCCCCATCATGATATGGCTGAATTCAACCCGCCTCATCTGACCAAATCTTTTTTTAAATCCTGCCACCATCATTCCATCATGGAGACCAAGTTCGGACATGGGTTTATCACGACCATCATGCTGATCGCAAAACACTTCGCAATGCCACCGGAACAGGCATGGTTCGGGGCAGCAGATCACCTTGACGGGCTGGTGTTACCGGACCGGTTTAAGGGGACCGAGATTGAGGAGTTATTGACGCTGCTGCGGAAAAAAGTGGTCTGGCACCAGCCGGGCACGATGGACAGGGAAGATGCACGGGATGTGATCGCAACACTCAACCGGCTCGTGCTCGCAATCGACCGCGAACTGGGTATCAGGGACCCGGATATCGGGACGTTCCATTGAACAAAAAACAGGACCTTTTTTTGGTACCAGAGATGCCCAATCATACAACCGGTGCCGCAATCAGTGCGTCTTTTTAAAGAAATCCTGAATTATCCTCAATTTTACCCGGTATTTTACGTCGGTGCAACATGCTTTTATTCTATTAAAACCAATAGGTATTGTGAAACGCACAGGTATTTGCGCGGCTTTTTTAAAACAAAGCCAGAATTTTCTTACAGGAGGTTTTCTTTGAACGATACGTACGATGCGTCCCACATCACCGTACTCGAGGGTCTTGCACCGGTGCGGGAGCGGCCTGCCATGTTTATCGGGAGCACCGATACCCGCGGGCTCCATCACCTCGTCTATGAAGTGGTCGACAACTCCATCGATGAAGCCCTTGCAGGGTTCTGCACCCTGATCGCGGTCGTGATCAGCAGTGATGGCTCGGTCACGGTTGATGACAACGGGCGCGGGATTCCCGTTGACCGGATGGAAAAGAACGGGAAGTCAGCCCTCGAAGTGGTGCTGACGGTCCTGCATGCAGGCGGCAAGTTCGACAAGGCGACCTACCAGGTCTCGGGGGGGCTCCACGGTGTCGGCGTCTCGGTGGTCAACGCGCTCTCGGCATCGCTTTCCGCCCGTGTCTTCCGGGACGGCAACATCTATGACATGCGGTTTGCACTGGGGAAGCCGGTAACAGCGATCTCGCAGCGCGAGGAGACGTTTGACGAACTCCTCGCCCGGTACCAGTACTGGTACGGCAGCCAGGCCCCGTTCTCACGCACCGCGCCAAAAGCTACCATCCCCGGCCAGCAGGACGTCACGAAGATCCCTGCGACATCCGATGAGATCGAACGGGAGAACCGGCGCCGGTTCCTTGCAGAATTCGGGTACCGGATGACCGGGACAAGGATCACGTTCCTCCCTGACAATACAATTTTTGAGACAACACAGTTCGATTACGACACGCTCGCCCACCGGCTCCGGGAGCTTGCATTCCTGAATGCCGGCGTAACGATACGGATAAACGATGACCGGTCCGGCGACCATACCGCATACTGCTATGCAGGCGGGCTTTCTGAATTCGTGAAATACTTAAACGAGGGTGTGGACTGTCTTCATCCCGACCCGATCGATATCACGAGAAAAGATGACGACAACAAGATCGAGATCGAAGTTGCGATGCAGTACACCACGGGCTATGACGAGAAGATATACTCGTACGTGAACTCGGTCAACACCCGCGAGGGCGGGACGCATCTTGAAGGGTTCCGCAGCGCGATCACCCGGTCCATCAACGCAACGGCAAAGCGCAACGGCATCATCAAGGAGAACTCCCCGCTTGCACTACGTGGTGAGGATACACGGGAAGGGCTCACATCCGTCATATCCGTAAAAATGGCAAGCCCGCAGTTTGAGGGGCAGACCAAGATGCGCCTTGGCAACAGCAACGTGAAAGGGATCGTGGACTCGCTCGTCTATGCAGCGCTCACCGAATACTTTGACGAGAACCCCAAAGTCCTCCAGATCATCGTGGAAAAAGCGATGTCAGCGGCAAGAGCCCGCGAGGCGGCACGCAACGCCCGCGAGCTCGCCCGCCGGAAAAGCTCCCTTGAGAGCAGCGGGCTTCCCGGCAAACTCGCCGACTGCTCGGAGCGCGACCCGGCGAAAAGCGAGATCTATATCGTGGAAGGGGACTCAGCAGGGGGCAGTGCAAAGCAGGGGCGGGACCGGAAGTTCCAGGCAATTCTTCCGCTGCGGGGCAAGATCCTCAACGTGGAGAAAGCAGGCGAGCACCAGATCCTCAAAAACGCCGAGATCCAGACGCTCATATCGGCAATCGGCACCGGATCCGGCGAAAAGTTTGACGCTGAGCGGGCCCGGTACCACCACATCGTGATCATGACCGATGCCGACGTGGACGGTGCGCACATCCGCACGCTGCTGCTGACGTTCTTCTACCGGTATATGCTCAAATTGATCGAGGCAGGGTACGTGTACATCGCCCAACCCCCCCTCTTCCGCATCTCGAAAGGAAAGGAAGAGAAGTACGTGTACACAGAAAACGAGATGCAGACGGTCTCGGCTGCCATGGGCGACAAAGGCGTGTCCATCCAGCGGTACAAGGGTCTTGGTGAGATGAACGCCCAGCAGCTCTGGGATACGACCATGAGCCCGGAACACCGGATCTTCAAGCAGGTCAACATCGAGGACGCG
>JAPKXV010000266.1 GCA_026394635.1 Methanoregula sp.
GGCGATCCCTGCTATGGAGCCTGCGACCTTGCCCTCGATACCCTTTCCTACGCTGATGTGCTGGTTCATTTCGGGCATTCGCCGGTCGACTCCCACGACAATGTGATCTTCGAACCATGTCAGACGGGTTTTGATGCCGCAGTTCTTACCAATGCTCTCCCGCTGCTGGAAGGAAAAACCCTGGGGCTGGTCACCACCGTCCAGCACGTTCACCTCATCCCTGCAATGGAAGCATTCCTTCAGTCAAAAGGGATTGATGTGCGGGTTGCAGAGGGCTCCTGCCGGACCCCTCACCGCGGACAGGTGCTCGGGTGCAGCTTTGCTGCGGCAAAGGCAACAGGGACGGATGAGATACTGTTCGTCGGCACAGGAGTCTTCCACCCGATCGGGATTGCGATTGCCACCAGCGCACGGGTGATTGCACTCGACCCGTTCACCGGCACCGCCCAGAGAGTTGACGGGGAACCTCTCATGCGCAGGCGTTTTGCAGCAATGGAGCGGGCAAGGGGCGCGAGGAATTTTGGCATCATCGTTTCCACCAAGAGTGGACAGCAGCGCCTCGCGCTTGCAGAGCGGCTTTTGGTACTCTCCAAAAACGCCGCTATCGTCACGATGCGGGAGGTGAACCCGGACGAACTGTTAAACCTTGGTTTTTCTGCTTATGTGAATACAGCCTGCCCCCGGCTCGTGTATGACGATCAGGCGCGGTTCCCTGTCCCTGTCCTCTCCCCGCAGGAGTTTGAGATCCTCTGCGGTGTACGGACATGGGATGACTATGCGATCGATGAGATAGTATGAAACTTAAGAAACTTGAGATGGCACTCCAGCGCTTTGCCGGCTTCCCCCGCCCCCGTGCGGCGCTCGAACAGTACCAGACACCAGCTCCCCTCGCAGCCCGGCTCCTCTACCACGCCCTCATGAAAGGGGACATCGAAGGGAAAGTTGTGTGTGATCTCGGGAGCGGCACCGGGGTGCTGGCAATCGGCGCTGCCCTTCTTGGCGCAAAACGTGTTACGGGCATCGATATCGATCATAACGCAACCGGCGTCGCAGAAGAAAATGCTGTTTTGGCCGGGGCCAACGTGGAATTCCTCGTCGCGGATGTGCGGGACACCTCACTTTCAGACCGCATCGGTACCTGCGACACGGTGATCATGAACCCCCCGTTCGGGGCGCAGAAGGCGCATGCTGACCGCCCGTTCATCGACCTCGCCCTGGTGACTGCGCCGGTAACCTACGGCATCTTTAATGCAGGATCCACCCAATTTATCAAGACGTATACGGCGGGGAGAGCGGAGATCACCGAACGGGTCGGCGGGGTTTTTCCGATAAAACGCACGTTTTCCTTCCACACAAAAGAGATTCGGGAGATCGAGGTCGAGATAATACGGCTGATATCCAGACACCAGGTAACCCATCTGGCATAAAAAAGACGATCACCGGACTTGCGGCTGCTCATCTTGTGACCGACATCTACATGCCGGTGCTTCCGGCAATCCTCCCGCTCCTGATTGCCAATAACGGCTACTCCTACCTTGCAGCCGGACTGCTCGTCACTGCCTATAATGTCACTTCTTCCTGCACGCAGCCGGTGCTTGGCTGGCTCTCGGATACCAAAGGGCTGACCGTGAACCTCAGCATCAGCCTTCTGATCTCCGCCGTATTTGTCTCGCTCATGGGTCTTGCGCATGACTACTCCATCATCATGCTCTTTGCCGTGCTCGCTGCGCTGGGGCACGCCTGTTTTCATCCTGCTGCATTGAGCCTTGTCAGCCGGCTCTGCACCAGCGAGAACCGGGGCAGGGTCACCTCGACTTTTGTGGTCGGGGGGAACTTTGGGTACGCGATCGGCCCTGTACTTGCAGGTGTACTTGTCTGGTGGCTGGGGCCCCCCGGCCTGCTGCTCCTGATCTTTCCGGCGCTCTTTATGGCGTTTGCCCTCCGTTACCTCCTGCCCGGGGGCATTGCCGGGGCATCTGAAACACATGCTCCATCAGTGCAGCACCAGGGCAACGTGCAATCAAAAAAGCCATTTATGATCCTTATGGTTGCCTCTATCCTCCGTGCATGGGCGATCTTTGCCGCGATCACATTCCTGCCCATGTATCTTGTCGCGCAGGGTTATGACCTCGTAGCAGCGAGCACGATCGTGACCCTCATGCTTCTTTCGGGAGTCGCGGGGCAGGTCGTGGGAGGACATATCTCGGACCGGTACGGGAGAAAGGAGTTTATGGTCGTCGGGCTTGCCTGCTCGATCCCGGCGTTCTATCTCTTCTTTGTAAGCACGGGAATTCTCGCGATCATTGCGATCCTCATTTTTGGGTTTGCACTCTGGTCAACCTTTGCCGTTGCCGTGGCGATGGGCCACGAACTTATGCCGGGCAACGTGGGCCTTGCATCGGGGATGATGCTCGGGCTTGCAATTGGCTTTGGGGGGCTGGGTGTTGCGGTCAACGGGGTGATCGCTGACCACTACTCGCTTGCTGCTGCGCTCGGCACCATCCCGATCCCCATTGCCGGGGCAGTAATCCTGATGGCACTGGTGCCGTACCCGTGGAAATCATTGAAACGATATCTCAAGTTTGACCCCGCGCCCTGAAGTGGTCAATACCCTTAATATCCCGCAACCGGAAGAAAATATGTGGGGTTCAGATATGGATAAGACAGGAATTGGAGCGGTCATCATCGGCCTTGCACTTTGTATCCTCGGGATGTATGCAATCTGGGTGTTCCTTCCCGACGCAATTGCGGTTGTCAAAGGACTTATCGGCATCGCCGGCGTGCTCATCGGGCTGATGCTCTTGGTCTTTGGCATCCTGATCATCAAAGAATAGACTAAAAAGGAAAAATCGGCGCTGTAGAAATCCCTGATCTCAAATCATTACCTGAGATCCATGATGAACCGGTTTTCGACGGATATCGCAAGCGGGGCTGCCGCAGTGGCGGGGGCAATGTAAATCGAAGATGTCCTGATGGACATCTTCTTTTAGTTTGCCCCTCCCTACGGGAATGGCAAACGCCCCCAAGGCAAACACCCCCAAGAACGTTATGAAAAACGATGATTTCACCAGAGCCGAAAAATCCTGTTTCAGACCTTAACAACAAGGCACTGGGAACCTGCGGTTTCGATCACCGGCTCCGTCTTGTCGGAAAAAAATTCATCGAATGCCTTCTGGACGCCCGGCGCAGTGATGTAATCATGGGAGATGATGATGCCCCCCGGGCTCATCCGCGAATAGAAGAACTCAAGGCATTTTTTCGTGCTCTCGTACGTATCGACATCGAGGTTGACAAGGGAGAATGTCGTGTCTTTTACCGGCCCGGATGTGTCAGGGAAGACCCCTTTGTAGAAAAAGACATTCCTCTCGGAGTTCAGGTACTCCTTCACCCCTTCATACGAGGCGGAGAACTTGCCCTCGTAGAACGGCCAGACCAGGTCAACTTCATCAACCTTCGGCAACCCCTCGAACGTGTCAAAGAGGTGCAGCGCCCGGTCCCCTTTTGCAGAACAGATGATCTTTGCAGAGCCTCCGCGGTAAACCCCGACCTCTGCGATGTCCCCGGGCACTTTCTCTGTCCTTTTTACCGTCATGTAGATATGGTACGCTTCGATATCTTCGAGCAGGAGTTCGGTTTCGGACCGGATCTTTTTTAACGCCCGCGAGAATTCTTTCCGTTCAGAGCACCCGTAATGGGAGATCCTCCCCCGTGTCGCGATATCATGACCGATGAACGGTTCAAAAATCAGCAGCTTCCGAAGCTTCAGGAGATATTTACTGGGAGCCAAGGTATCAAACGCCCAGATGAGATTTTTTTTCGGGAAGATGCTCATGTTTTCAAACTTTTGATGCCAAGGAATTTATAGTGTTTTACCCATATCCCAAATTAAAGATGGGCGATCACAAGGGTCTGACCTTTTTAATAACCGCCGGTTCGTTGCAAGGTATCCGATGCCGATAGCACCGGCAAGGAGGATGAGGGCAAGTACAATCGATACAAGGATGAGGATGCCAGCGCAGTACGCGACAAGAACCGACACAAGTCCAAGGATCCTCCCCTTGAGATATGCAGCAACTAGGGAGATGATGATGAGGATTGTCGGCAGGATGATGAGAATGGCGGAAAATTCGGGGTCCGGGTAGAGTGATGCAACTGCTGTGCCAATGGCACTGAAAACCAACTGCTGCGGGTCAATTCCAATCGCGGTGAAGGCCGGAGAGGATTCTATAGCCCGGTCACGAACTCCCGGATAAACAGGCCGCTCTTTTTTGCGATGGCCTCATCCCCCGCCAGGTTCCGGGTTTGCAGGACTTCAGATCCACTGTTTTTTGCGGAAATAGAGAAGCATGGTAACAGTCACCGCGATGATGACTACCCATACCCCGTAATACCCGTAGGGGTGATCGAGTTCCGGCATATACTTAAAGTTCATGCCGTAGATCCCGACGATAAAGGTGAGCGGGATAAAGATTGTGGCAATGAGGGTGAGCACCTTCATGACCTCATTGAGTCGCATGCTCATGCCCGAGAGGTAAATGTCGAGCATGCCCGAGACCATGTCCCGGAACGTCTCGATGGTATCGATGACCTGGATCGTGTGATCGTATACGTCCCGGAGGTAGATCCGGGTCGCATCCCGGATCAGGTCGTTATCCGAGCGTTCGAGCCCGGAGATCACCTCGCGCAGTGGCCAGACCGATTTCCGGAGATAGATCATGTCCTTTTTTAAGGTATGGACGTTCATGAGCATCTCCCGGGACGGGTTGCTCACAAGGGCTTCTTCGAGCAGTTCCACCTGTTCGCCCAAAGATTCCATCACGGTAAAGTAATTGTCGACAACCGCATCGATGAGGGCATACGCAAGGTAGTCTGTGCCGTATTTCCGGATCTTGCCATCCTTGCGTATCCGTTCCCGCACCGGATCGAAGACATCCCCCACGTCTTCCTGGAACGATATGATATAATTTCTCCCGACAATGAGGCTGACCTGTTCGATCTTGACCTTATGGGCGGTTTCGAGGTACTGGAGCATCTTTATATTGACGTAGATGTAGGTGCTCAGGTCCTCGATCTTGGGGCGCTGGTCGGTGTTGAGGATGCTCTCCAGAATAAGCGGGTGGATGTCATAGCTCCTGCCGATGCGTTCGAGTAAGGGTATGTCCGAGAGCCCGTCGATGTTGATCCATGTGACGGTATCGGTGGCCTTGAACGGCAGGCACTCTTCGAGGGAAGTGACGGTCTTTTCCTGGTACTTGTTTGCATCGTAATCGATGATCGTGATCAGAGGGGCTATCCCGTTGCGGGTGCCTTCGGGCGGTATGAGGGTGCCCGGCGGAAGTCCGGCCTTTCGTTTCATCTTCTTATGGTTTTTTGACACGGTGGCAACCAGGTTTCGTTCGATTGGGGTATCGGGGCAACGGACTTAAAAGAACGATACCATTGTTTGTACCTCAGGTGGTCTGTCGGAGTAAAAAAGGTTACACCCACCCTCTTTTCGTTCTCATTCGTTTCATCATGCATGATACACCTTCACAGCAGACC
>JAPKXV010000070.1 GCA_026394635.1 Methanoregula sp.
AGGTCAGGTCAGGTCAGGTCAGGTCAGGTCAGGTCAGGTCAGGTCAGGTCAGGTCAGGTCAGGTCAGGTCATTCTCTTTTTGAGGGAAAACATCACACCGCCCGGCACAATGGATAGGTATGGTGCGTGATGGATGCAAAAAAGAATCTCGCAGACTCCCCTGATCTGAAAAGGCAGGAACCGGAAGACCGGTCAACAGTCTTTACGGAGGAGATCAGACAAGGATTGCTGAAAATGGGCATTCGGAAAAAACTCTGTCTGCTTCTCATTCCATTCTCTCTTGTTCTTATTGCATTACTGGTCGCCCTGAACAATACAACGGTCTATGAAGTTCCCCTTGTTCTACCGGTAACGAATACACTGTTCATTGGTGTTATCTCAATCGGCATTGCCTACATCACGACCCGGGTCTATACCAGAAGCGGCACCGCGAGCGTATTCCTGATGGGGTCAGGTATTTTAATATTCGGTCTTGGTGCGATCACGGCAGGCTGGCTCATCCTGCTTCCCGGTGGTCCGAACATAAACGTCACCATCTATAACACCTGCGCCTTTATCGGGTCGCTATTTATTCTGACGGGTGCTGCCATAAGTTGTCTCACGCCGGTTCAGAGAAGAGGCAGGGGTAGTACCTGGAAAGGTGCCGCCATCTATACCGGCATTCTGGTTTTTGTAACGCTCTTTTGCATGGCAACTGTAAAGGGATTGGTTCCTCCCTTCTTTATTCCGGGTATCGGCTTCACTGAGCTCAGACAAGTCCTCTTAGAGAATGCCATTGTGTTCTATGCGATAGCATCTGTGCTTTTCCTGTACACGTATCTCAAGGGGAGGACAGATTTTTTCTTCTGGTACTCGATTTCATTCGCATTTATGTCGATCGGTTTATTTGCTTTTTTCATTCAACCCACTGTGGGATGCCTCATCGGATGGGTGGGTAGATCAGCGAATTATCTCGGCTTTGGTTTTGCATTGTATGCAGTTTATATCGCTCAACGGGTAGCGACAGCAAAAGATCTCCCACTCGAAGAGATTATCGCGAATTTTTTTGTTGATGCAGAAGAGAGCTACAAACAACTGGTAGAGACGGCGACTGATGCCATAATTACCTTTGACGAAAACTACCGGATACTCTTGTGGAATGCAGCAGCAGAGAGGATGTTTGGGTACCGGCGGGACGAAGTGTTCGGGTTGTCGTTTCCGGAACTGGTAATCGATGAGCGATACATCGCTGTCATCAAAAATGAAGAGGGGGATTTCCCCGCCGACAGGACGCAGCCACGTGCCCCGGTATCGGTTGAAATTCTCGGGAAACGCAAAGACGGAACGCTCATCCCTGTTGAATTAACCATTTCCCGGCGCTTTCAGGAAGGGAGACTGATCCGTACCTGTATCCTGCGGGATCTTACCGAGCGCAAGCGGGCAGAGGAAGCGCTGTCTATGACGCTTGTGATGGACGGTGTCCCGACCCAGCTCTCCTATGTTGATGCAGATCTGCATTTTGTCTATGTGAACAAAGCCTATGCTGAATGGTATGGCAAGACCATAGAAGACCTTAAAGGAAAAAGTATCAGGGATGTCGAGGGTGAAAAGGAATTTTTACACGCTCTCCCGCATTACAAAATGGTGTTACTCGGGAAACCGGTCTCTTTTGAGAATATTACCCATGATACTGAAGGCAAGGAATATTTTGAAATTGTCACCCTAGTCCCGCACTACAAAGGGGAACAGGTCACTGGTTTTTTTGCATCAATTATGGACATCACCAAGCGTAAGCAGGCGGAAGAGGCATTGCTCCAACTCACCGAGCGCCTGTCGCTAGCTACGCGGGCGGGTGGCGTTGGCGTCTGGGATTACGATGTCATCAATAACACGCTGAACTGGGATGACCAGATGTTTGCCCTCTACGGAATCCAGCCGGAGCAGTTCAGCGGCGCATATGAGGCATGGCAGGCGGGACTTCACCCGGAAGACAGGAAGCGGGGTGATGCAGAGATCCAGATGGCGCTGGGTGGAGAGAAGGAATTTGACACTGAATTCCGCGTTCTCTGGTCGGACGGTTCCATCCACACCCTCCGTGCCCTCGCTGTCGTGCAACGCGATGCCTCCGGTAAACCCCTGCGCATGATCGGAACGAACTGGGACATCACCGAACGCAAACAGGCGGAAGATGCGTTGCGGGAGAGCGAGCATGAGTTTCGCTCCCTTGCCGAGGCGATGCCGCAGATCGTCTGGGTCACGCGGGCTGACGGCTGGAACATCTATTTCAATCAACAATGGGTGGATTACACCGGTCTCTCGCTGGAGGAAAGTTATGGTCATGGCTGGAACACGCCCTTCCATCCGGATGACCAGCAGCGAGCGTCGGATGCATGGCAACAGGACACGGCCTCCGGAGGCACCTACTCACTGGAATGCCGTCTGCGGCGTGCTGATGGTGTCTATCAGTGGTGGTTGATCCGTGGCGTGCCGCTGCGTAATGCGAGCGGGGAGATTCTCAAATGGTTCGGCACGTGCACCAATATCGAAGACCTCAAACAGGCAGAGGAAGACCTTCGGAAACTCAACCTCGAACTGGAAGAGCGTGTCATCGACCGTACTCGCGAACTCTCGGATGCCAATGAACGGTTAAAAGAGCTCGACCGGCTCAAATCAATGTTCATCGCCTCAATGAGCCACGAGCTCCGGACACCGCTCAACTCCATCATCGGCTTTACGGGTATCATGGTGAAAGGGAAGACCGGCGCGATCAACCCGGAACAGAAGAAACAGCTTTCCATGGTGCAGGACAGTGCCCGGCACTTGCTCGCATTGATCAACGATGTGATCGACATCTCCAAGATCGAAGCGGGCAAAATCGACGCGAGTATCTCGACGTTCGATCTCGCTCGTGTGATCCGGGACGTGCAGAACACGTTTGCCCCGCAAGCCGCCGAACAGGGACTTGCCTTGAACATCCAGATCCCTGAGTCGATCTCTGTTACGAGTGATGACCGGCGAATCACGCAGATCATCATGAACCTTGTGAATAATGCGATTAAGTTTACAGATGCAGGCAGTGTTGATCTGACGGTGCAAAAGAGAGGGGCTTTTGTCGAGGTCCGCGTCCGGGATACCGGCATCGGTATTACCGGTGAGGACATCCAAAAACTCTTCCACCCGTTTGTACGGGTGCAGGTGCCGGGACGACTTACCGAGGGGACGGGGCTTGGGCTGTATCTCTCACAGAAACTCGCCCGGTTCCTTGGCGGGGAGATCACGGTGGAAAGCGAACCGGCGACCGGGAGTGTCTTTATGTTCTTGTTCCCGGTGGTATATGAGAAGCAGGAGGAAGATATATGACAACAGTGCTTGTCGTGGAGGATAACGAAAAGAACATGTATCTCAGCTCCTTTATCCTGATAGGAGAGGGTTTCAACGTGATTGGGGCAGTCACCGGGGAAGAGGGGGTCGAGAAGGCACCTATCTGATATTAATGGACATTCAGCTCCCGGGTATTGATGGTTTTGAGGCGACCCGGCGGATACGGGCATCTTCAGCTGACGGGAAGGTCCCGATTATCGCCTTGACATCATACGCGATGACCGGCGATCACGAACGGGCTCTTGCTGCCGGATGCACCGGATACATAGAGAAACCGATCAACTCGGACACGATCATAGATGAGATCCGGAGATATCTCAGGTGAGCGAATGTTCTTCTTTATATCTGGAGCCCGAAAGGAGGGATCTTGACCTCACATCATTATAGGACTGATGAAAATATGGGGAACGAACGGTGTGACATGTGGAAGAATTATACATGGGGCAGGGATCGCATGAGATATCAATCAGAAGATTCTGGAACACACCATCAATGTGATTTGTTTCTCTCTCGGGAATCGGGAGAGCGAACAATAAAACGGGAGTAGTTTCATGAAAATTCTCATTGCTGATGATAAGAAGGAGAACCGGTTACTCCTTGAAGATTTGCTTAAAACAAACGATTACACCACGGTATCCACCACAAACGGCGTCGATGCATTAAAACGGCTCAAAAAAGAGAAATTCGACGCAATTATCTCCGATCTCATGATGCCGAAGATGGACGGGTTCCAACTCCTCCGCGAGTGTAAGAAAGACCCGGCGTTACACAAGATCCCGTTCATCATCTACACCGCCACCTATACCGGGAAGAAGGATATCGAATTCGGGCTTTCGCTCGGTGCCGTCCGGTATATCATCAAGCCGGTGGAGCCGGACGAGTTCCTCGCAATATTAAATGAGGTGCTCGCCGGGATCTCGACTGGAACGCTCGCAGAAGTAGTACCGGAGATCACCAGCGATGCCGCCTACGCGGCTGGGCATATCAAGGTACTGACAGAGAAGATGGAAAAGAAAATCCGGGCGCTGGAAGAGCAGCGGGAGCAGTACCGCATTCTTGCAGATAACATAAGTGATGTCATCTGGCTCCTCGACATCGCAGCAGAGCGTTTTGTCTACGTCAGCCCCTCGGTCTTTGCGCTCAGGGGCTACACGCCCGAAGAGGTGATGGCGCAGCCCGCAAGCCATGCTATCACCCTTAAATCTGCCCCAAAGATCATAGAAACCCTGAAGAACCGGATAGCCCGGTTTGAAGCAGGAAATGATGCTCTGCGCGTGCAGAGATACGAAATTAATCAGCCACGAAAGGACGGCACAACCGTCGCAACCGAGATCGTCACCACGCTCCTCGCCAGTACGGATCGCCGCGTAACACGGATCCTCGGGGTGACACGTGACATCACCGAACGCAAACAGGCAGCAGACACGCTCGCTCTTACCGCCCGCAAGCTCGTGTTGATGAATGACGTGACGTACCAGTATATCCAGAACAAGATAACCGGACTCCGGGGATATGTCGAGCTCAGTAAAGACGTAACACCCGAAGCTGAACGGCTATCATTTATCGAAAAGGAAGAACAAGTCCTTGCGGATATCCACCATCTGATTAAAGATACACGGGATTACCAGGAGATTGGCTCACTCGAGTCCCAGTGGATTTCCGTGGAACGATCAATCCGGGTTGCAAGTTCGCTCGTCAGCCCGGGACAGGGCATATCGGTTGAGACAGCACTTCATGGACTCGAATTGTATTCCGATCCCCTCCTTGAAAAAATCTTTTCAAACCTCATTGAAAATGCAGTACTTCATGGAACGATCACGACACGCATCACCTTTTCCAGCAAGGAAACGCCGGAGGGGCTTATCCTTATCTGCGAGGATGATGGTGCCGGGATCTCTCCTGTGATTAAAGCAAGTCTTTTTGACCGGAGAGTCGGTCAAAGCATCCGCTTTGGGTTGTTCTTTGTCCATGAGTGCCTTAATCTTTCCGGTATGACGATCGCGGAGACCGGCGAACCCGGCAAAGGCGCCCGGTTCGAGATTACGGTACCAAAAGGTGCGTACCGGTTCGACAGCAACCAGAAAAAATAACGAGCGCCGGGATCAATCCGGCGCCACATCATCAGTTGGCACACGCAGCGGTAGCGCTCTTTCGGTGCTGCCCGGTGAGCACCGGTCAATACCCGTATCAGTGATCACATGGGGGCCGGTGTGCAACTGCCCCTCGATGATAAGGTTCAGCGCCAGCCCGGATGTGAAGATCCGGGCGGTCCCGACGGTTCCCGGCAGGTACGGGAGCCGGACGGTTTCAGTAATTTCGACACACTTGGCACAGTATGGCAGACAGTCATTATGTATCCGCCGTGTACTGTGCAAGAATCTTCTCCAGTTCCTGCTTTAAAGGAGGGATATTTAACTGAACAACCGCCCAGATCTCATCAGTATTCACCGAAAAATAGTGATGAACGAGAATATTCCTGAAACCAATGATCTTTCCCCATGGGATGTGGGGGTATTTTTGTTGTGATTCCTCTGAAACTCCACGGGCAGCTTCCCCAAGAACCTGGAGATAGTGGACTACCCAGACCTGGACAAGTTCATCCCGTGCAAAAACCTGTTTCCCCGATGACGTATATTTTTCAATCTTTTTTATGGATTCTGCCATGTCCAAAAAACGCAATCGGTCGTCTCTCATAGAGGTACCGCCTCCCGGGCAACCCGCCCTCGAACCTGTTCCCGTAGCAGGGGTAAAGTGGAGACATCCACCGGGCGACCCAGGAGTTTTTCGAGATCGTATGCAAATCCTCCAAGATCAAAAAGGGTTCTCCCCGGTTCGAGTTCTACGAGAAAATCGATATCGCTCTTTTCACTAGCAGTGCCGCGTGCAACCGAACCAAAGATCTGGATATGGGAAGCACCGTACTTCCCTGCGAGACGTATAATCTCTTCTTTTTTTGAAGAGATCTGCTGATAAATATCAGGTTGCACCATATTCCTTAAAAGATAGTGGAGATATAGACCTAAAAAGGATTCCCCTGGGATCAGTCCGGTTATATCCGTCATTACCATCGCCTTTGGCACAAACAACGGCAGCGTTCTTTCGGTGCTGCCCGGTGAGCACCGGCGCGAGAGACCGAAGCGGCACTGTGTGTTTTTTAGAAGATCCATCTGCCCCATCTTTTATTTGTGGAGGCTACTGTTTTACGGCTCTCCGACATTTCATGTGGGTAAGTGTAGATCAAGCAGTCCATGTCGCAGATAAATCATAGTCATAAAATTATCATCATTACAATAACCTCTGGCGTTTGCTTTCAATGACTGAATGAGACTATTCAACCCTTCAAGC
>JAPKXV010000199.1 GCA_026394635.1 Methanoregula sp.
AATGTTGTGGTGATTCAGGTGTTAAAATAGTAATTTACCCAAATTAAATTAAACTTATTTCCCAGCAGTCCTGAAATACCGGCAATAATTCGCGATGGGACAGATTGCACACTGCGGCTTTTTTGCATCGCAGCATCTCCGACCGTGGGCGATAAAAACATCCGTCAGGTCTCCCCAAAGTTCCTGCGGGAACAGTGCCATGAGATCGCGTTCAATAACCACAACATTGTCTGTGGAGGAAAAACCGATCCGCTGCGAAAGGCGCCGGACATGGGTATCGACGGCGATGCCCACGTTTTTTCCCAGTGCATGGTACAGCACAATGTTTGCGGTCTTGCGCCCCACGCCGGGGATCGTGAGCAGTTCCTCCATCGTTTGCGGCACCTTCCCGTTAAACTCCGACAACAGGGCATGCGATGCGGCGATCATGTTTTTCGCTTTCGCATGATAGTACCCAAGGCTGTGGATGATCTTCTCCACGTCTTCAACCTTTGCCTTTGACAGTTTTACCGGCGTCGGGTACTTTGAAAAGAGTGGATCCTTTACTTTCAATACAGCGCGATCCGTAGTCTGCGCCGAGAGGATCGTGAGGATAAGCACCTCAAATGGTGTTCCCCGGCAGACCGTTGTCGGGGATTCGCGTGCGTCAGGATACCGTTGTAAGAGAAGGGAATAGATCCGCGTGGCATCCTGCTTGTTCATAACCGATGGGGTAGGGCGGATTCGAACCGCCGTCAAAGCGTCCCAAACGCTCTAGGATGGACCAGGCTACCCTACTACCCCGCGCACCAACATTATTGCGCCGGACGGTACAAATACCTGCCGTTTCCAAAACGTTTCAGACCGGCAGTGGTTTGCCCTTCTTATCGCTTACGATGGTTCCGGTATATACACCATAGAGCACCGCGGAGCGCAGGTTTTCGGGATTTGTCCCATCCAGCACGACAAGAGGGATGCCACTCCGTTCGACCACGCGGGCGGCGATGATGTCGAGCACGGTATTGATGCCGGCGACCAGCTGGGCTTTTCCCACAATCTCGATGAGCTGGCGCGGGGTGAGGTGATCGTACCGCACTGCGTTTTTGTCTTTTTTCGGGTCAGCGGAATAGATGCCGTCAACCGATGTCACGTTGATGAAAACGCTGGCATGTACGCGTTCGGCAAGGACTGCCGCGACAGCATCGGTTGTCTGCCCCGGTGTGATCCCGCCCATGATGACGCACTTATTGTGCTCAGCGAACTTTTTTGCCTCGGCATGGCTGTCAGCAACCCGCGGATAGGCGTCATCTCCCATCGCAGCAACCAGCATCGTTGCATTCAGCCTGGTGATCAGGATCCCGATCTCATCCGCGGTACCTTCATCGATACCGAGGGTGCGGACTGCCTCGATATACCGTCGCGCCTCCCCCCCGCCCCCGACGACCACCAAGAGCTGGTGACGGGATGCGATCTCCCGCAGTACCGGCACGTACTTCCCGATACGGTTTTTCTCAAGCGAGGGCATCAGGATGGAACCGCCCAGCGAGATGACAACCTTCTTCATTGCTCTAGTTTTTGTGCCGGATGCTCATATAGAGTTATTGAACATGATCTACTGCCCAGTGTGTAAAAGCCCGGATATTTTCCCGGTTGCAGGAGGATATATCGGGCAGGTATACCTCTGTAAGACATGCAAATACCGCGGATCGTTTGTGCTTGAGGCAGACGAGAAGGACGACGAACTGAAAGAAGCTTGACTCATTCTTAAATCGGGGGATATCCCTTGATGCACGAAGCGCTCCAGTACCAAAAACAGGACGAGGATACGGTACGATGCTCGCTCTGCAGTCACCGGTGCGTGATACAAGAAGGCGGGCATGGCGTGTGCGGGGTTCGCATCAACAAAAAGGGGACACTCTATGCCTCTACCTATGGAAAGATCAGCGCCGAGGCAATCGACCCGATCGAGAAAAAACCCCTCTTCCATTTTCTTCCCGGCACCCGGTCCTACTCATTAGGGAGCATCGGCTGCAACTTCCATTGCCAGCACTGCCAGAACTGGCACATCTCGCGGGCGAAACCTGATGCGGAGATGCTGCGGACGCTCTCTCCGGAGGAGGGGGTGGCGCGGGCTGTCGCAGGCAGCAGCGCGAGCATATCATGGACATATAATGAGCCCACAATCTGGCACGAGTACACCCTCGACATGGGCACACTCGCCCGGGCAAAAGGTCTCGGGACCGTCTATGTGACAAATGGCTATATCACGGAAGAGGCGCTGCGGGAGCTCGCGCCGATGCTTTGCGCGTTCAGGGTGGATATCAAGGCGTTTTCCGATGATTTCTATCGCACAGTTTGCGGCGCCCGTCTCCAGCCTGTGCTCGATGCAGCTGCGCTTGCACGGGAACTCGGGATGTATGTTGAGACCGTGACGCTCGTCATTCCGGGATTGAACGACAGCATGGAAGAGCAGTCGGCGCTCATCAACTGGGTGATCGAGAAACTTGGCCCGGCGACACCGATGCATTTCTCCGCATTTCACCCGGACTACATGATGAGGGATCGCGGCCCGACACCTCTGGCAACGCTTGAGAAGATCTACAAAAAAGCAAAGGAACTGGGCTTGCGGTTCCCGTACATCGGCAATGTCCGTACCAGCCAGTACGAGAACACCTTCTGCCCGGCCTGCGG
>JAPKXV010000154.1 GCA_026394635.1 Methanoregula sp.
AGTTGAATTCACATTTCATGCAGTTAATCGGAATCCTCTAAAGTGTGAATTTTCACACAAGAATATCAACATCCTGTCCATATATCGCAACCGGGGGATGCCACCGCGGCGGGGGCAAAGGCAATAAGTCGAAACTTTTTTTTTAAAAGGAAAAGTTTCTCCCATCAGTCCTGCCAAGGGCACGACTGCTGCCCCCAAGAACGACTGAGATGGTCGAATTCGATTGCAGATCCAAGAAATTTTGGGTGCAAAGTTGGCACTTTACCCATGTTCAAAGATCTTCGATCCTGACAGCATCCGCCCCCGCACGCTTGAGATATCCCCGTATCCGGTAGCACGGGAATTCTGGTACATAAAAAGCGAACGAAATTAGGTCTTCTTCGTCAGCCGATTTGGCTAATAGACAGATACGTTCCTATCCGTTTGAAATAATTTTGACCATCAGAAACCTTATTACACAGAAACCTGCAATACATTCCCGGAGCTGATATTATATGAAGCGTTCTCTCGTCTTGGCAGGTATCCTTTTGCTTGCAATCTGGTTTTTTGCAAACCCTGCACAGGCGTTCACGGCAAAGAGTCTCGACATCTCGGTGCAGCAGAATGCCGATGCAGTCATCACCTTCGATTACGAGCTCTCGTGGGTCGAGAACATCGCGGTTTTCATGCGCATTGCAGATCCCGGACTGGAACTAAAAAAGGCGCTGGAGAGCAATTATAAAAAACCTGTCGTTGTGACGGTTGCCGACGGGGGACGGTCGCAGTTCATCGTGCAGGGCTTTGCGTCACCGCAGGAGCACAACGGCACGGTCACCATGAAGAGCCCCGCGCTATCGTTTGTGGAAGCGGAAAATGTCCTGAACCAGTACTGGTTTGCCCCGTTCATCAACCCGGACTTCTCACCCGAGACCACCCGCGTGAGCTTTCCTGACGGTTATTTTGAGGAATTCGCAAACGAGATCAGCATTCCTTCGATCAGCCACACCCTGAACCCATAAGCGAAAAAATGCGAGCCTTGCTGACAGCTCGGAGTATTACAACCCGTTTTAAAAAACCGGATCCGATCATTATTTTTTTGTAACGTCAAGGCCTTCCTCAACGCTTGAACCCGGTTCACCCCGGCCTCCCGGTATATGTGATGCAACGGTTCCCGCGATCATGGGACCGTTGCGATGCGTTACCCTGTCTGCATCAATCCTTGAGAATGGGAAAAAAGTGTGGGTTCCGGACCATAAAACAAACTAGTGGAGTGAGACAATTAAAATTGGCAGCATGACAATCAAATACACTTTTTATTGAAGTTCACACTCTTAACCTTTCTGCCCAGCGAGGCCCCGACGAGGCAGCCGGGCGATCCATCTGGGATGGGAGTCCGCATAAGTAATTTACTTCTATCGATTATCAGTTTCCTTTTCAAAATGAAGAGGTGTTGTAAAATTTTAGTTATCTTGAAGCACCAGGATTCTCTTTTTTTATATCGGGAAGTGATCCAGGGTGTCAAAAAAAGAGTGGGAACCTGAAATTACCCTGTGAATTGCCGGGATTTTACCGGGTGTGGTTTTCAGGATTTTTCAGGTTACCTGTCGCACCTGATCCCCCGTCATCAGCCCGTACATGTTCCTGCACAACACCTCGATGAATCTGTTGTTTTAATGAAGCCTCCCGTGCAGGTCTGGGTTGCCTGACAGATGTTGCCACCTATAATCTCACAGGTTCTATCTACTTCCGTTACAACCACCGGGACCTGCGTGGTCTGCGTGGTGGTAATTTTATAGGATGAGACGGTACATGTTCCTGCACAACACCTCGATGAATCTGTTGTTTTAATGAGACTTCCC
>JAPKXV010000420.1 GCA_026394635.1 Methanoregula sp.
CGGTTTTCGACGGATATCGCAAGGGGGGCTGCCGCAGTGGCGGGGGCAATGTAAATCGAAGATGTCCAAATGGACATCTTCTTTTAGTTTGCCCTTCCCCGGGGGAACGGCAAACGCCCCCATGAACGTTATGAAAAACGATGATTTCTACAGAGCTTTTTTCTCATGATTTTTTAAAGAACTCAATTCAGATGTCCGAACAATTCCCATGCTCTGCACTCCGTTACCACATCACCTATATTCCGGAATCAGGGACAACGCAGAGATGAGCGATACGTTACAGCCCATACTCCCTCATTTCTTTTTAGTGTTTCCTGCCAGATTCCGCTCTACCCCGCCTTACGTTTATGTGGCCGTCAGCAGTTTATGCACGGTGGGACGAATATTAATGAGATTCTTCGCCCCTTCCACTCATCAACCATCAGGGTTCAAAAAAAACGACTAACATGTAGTTCATATAAATATTCAGAAGGATGAGTGCGTCTCTTTGACTTTGGGGCAGGACTGCATGCAGTGCGGCAGGTGTTGCGAGAAATGGGGATGGGGCCAGAAAGGCGTCATCGAAGATATCATTCCGTGGATCACACAGGGCCGCAGGGATATCCTGCAGCACGTTTCCATAACGCTTGATGACGGAAAACGGCGCAATGGAAGAGATATTTCAGAACATGATCTTCCCCACGTTATCCGTATCAACTACTGGATAGATCGGGATGGCAGGGCACTGCGGCACTGCCCGTTCTTCTTCCGGGCAGACGACGGGAAGGTTTACTGTAAAATTCATGGCGCCAAGCCGAATATCTGCATAAGCTTCACGCCATGCTGCATGCAGGGACACAGCGCCGTGATTCCCCGACAATCTGCATACATACCTTCAACCTGTCAGCCACCATTGGTATATATCCATATGAAGTTGGTTGAATGAGAGGATTTCAGAAAAATAACCACGATACAATAGATCCGAACGCAGTAAATGCAGACGGCACACCAACCGTCCGTGTACGGTTACCCAAGAAATGGAACAGGGAACAATTCGCCCTTGCTGAACTGATGATGGGGGCAAACCACATCCGTGTCCGGTGCATCGACGGGGTCACCCGCATGGGCAGGATCAAGGGAACCATGAAGAAACGGACCTGGATACGGGAGGGCGATACAGTCATTGTTACTCCCTGGAGCTTCCAGGATGAAAAGTGTGATATTATTTACCGGTACCTAAAGCCGCAGACGGAATGGCTGCGTAAAAACCGCTATATTTAACCGGCACTTTTTTTTTCAGATGTAAATTTTTTTTAACAGCTGTGGAGAAGAATGCAATAAAGCATTCTTTGACTACCGAACCGTACGGCAAAACAGTAGGTGAGGTAAAAGAAAATCCCTGATTTTTTTTATGTATCGTATTGTTCAAGGCAGTCCCGTAATTCACCTGCTTTGTAGTCCCCGCTCATCTCTGTACTCATGGGACAGAATTCCGGGACGTTATTTCCTTGTATTTTCGAATCGACGAATGATACGCACCTATATCCTCCAATACAACAAACAGATATGAACAGAAAAAAAGGAGCGACAATGGGGCACATGCGAATAGATTCCAGAAAACGATACCATTGTGCTTCCCTCATCTGCGATTATTTACTCAAGAAAAATATCACGCGGGCTGACGTTACAGCACGGGATATTGCACAATTTCATCACCTGTCCGGTAAATCCTCCCAGACGATCAGTGCAATGCTGAATTTTTTATACAGCAACCGCATCAGGGAGACCCGTTTTGGATTTTACATCATGGGAACGCTGGCTTTTAAAAAAGTTGACTATCCCCACCGGTACTCCATCGAACTGATTGACGGGGCCCGGTATTGTAATTTTGTGCATTCGTAGTACGACTGCACATACGACAGTGCCGGTTTATCATTCATCCCCGGTGTCAGGACCGTGGAACGCTTCCTGCATTGTTTACACGTGGCATCCCGTGTATCTCTGAAATGTTCCCTTGGCGTTTTATTGACAATTGTATTCTCTGAATGGCACACGGGACAGGTGAACCGGATAACATACCCGGTCCTTGTTCCTACTATCTCAGGTTTTATTGAGTGTTGTATCATTGTTTCATTCTTTTTTTTGTTTGTTCTGTCAGACTGGAATAAAAATGCAATCTGGTTTTTTGATCGATTCATACAAATAAAAAGGGTTTTGCAGGGTGTGTGAAAGACCCGCCGTTATTGTTATATCCTGACGCGAGCGACAGGAAAAAGTCAAAACCGTTTATTATTATTATTTCATTAGTGCCCTGAGTGTATAGCATGATGGGTTGGCACGGTCTTCTGCTTTTAAAAATAAAGATTAGAGAAAGGGCTCTGGAGAAATCCCTGATCTCACATCATTACCCGAGATCCTTAATGAACCGGTTTTAGACAGATATCGCAAGGGGGGATGCCGCAGTGGCGGGGGTAATGTAAATCGAAGATGTCCAAATGGACATCTTCTTTTAGTTTGTCCATCCCTGCGGGAATGGCAAACGCCCCCAAGCACGTTATGAAAAAAACGATGATTTCTACAGTGCCTCAGAAATGTTCAACAAACTCTTCTTTATATCGTCATTAAAAAAATTCACTTGTTGATGTGCACAACTTTTGCCGGCGGGAACCCGTTGAAGAACGTGGATGATGCAATCGTATACGCCCCCATGTTCTCGGAATATACCAGGTCCCCGATCTCCAGCTCGGGGAGTTCTGCAGAGAGGGTGATGGTATCAAATGCATCACAGGTTGGCCCGAACACAGCTGAGATCTGCGTCTCCCCGCCGGTAAAAGATAAGACAGGGTACGTGCAATGGTCAAAGATCTGTCCTGAATACGTGTGATATACCCCGTCATTGATGTAGTAGGAGGGCTTCCCGTCGCGGAACGCTTTGCCTACCACTTTTGCCACCAGCGTGCAGGTGTTGGCGACAAGGAATCTTCCGGGCTCTGCGAGGATCTGGATATCAGGATCAAACAACCGTTTGATCTCGGCATTTAATTTTTTTGCGAGCGTTTTTACGGATTTGACCCCCGGGTGGTATTTCACCGGGAAACCCCCGCCGATATCAAGGATCTTAATCCGCTGGCCGGTCCGTGATTCTGCCTCTTTTAAGATATTTGCAGAGAGGTCAAGGGCCTGGATATAATTCTCAAAATTGGTGCACTGGCTCCCTACATGAAAACTCATGCCTTCAACAACAAGGCCCATCGCAAAAGCCTGTGCTATCAGGTCAACCGCTTCGCCCGGGTCAGCCCCGAATTTTGAGGAGAGTTCGACCATGGACCCGGTGTTGGGCACCCGGAGACGGAGCACGAGCCCCGCATGCGGTGCATGTGCCTTGATTTTTTTCAACTCTTCGGAATTATCAAACGTGACCAAGGGTTTATAATGATCGAGAGCTTCAAGGGTCTCTATCGGCTTTATGGTGTTTGCATAGATGATCTTGTCCCAGATCCAGTCCTGCCGTTCCTTATCCGGCATATCCTTGATGATTTCCCAGACGATCATGAATTCCGGCATGGAGGCAACATCAAAGCTGCACCCCATATCAAAAAGCGTCCTGACTATTTCGGGGTTGGAATTTGCCTTGACCGCATAGTACACCTGGACATCGGGCATATGTTCCCTGAACTCCCGGTAATTCTCCCGGATCTTCTCATGGTCGATCACAAAGAGGGGAGTCCCGGGCTCTGATGCCAGTTTTTGCAGCAGTGCCTTCCGTACCTTCCCGATGTGGTGGACCCCACTATCATGCACTTCCTTTTTTGTATCCTTTTTCACGTCCGTTTTCACCTTTGCCATTACATGAGTGATTCATTGCACGAATAAGAAGTTTTTGAATTGCCAGACATCTGTCCGGTCAACAGTATTTTTCGTATTCTCCTTGAAGTACACCACCCTGTTCTTTAAGGGTGTCCAGTCGGAGGGGCCTGACCAGAATTCCCCCAGGTAGGGCTTTGCAATATTCAACACAAATTCATGGGGGAGATCATCGGGGAGACAGAAACCCTTCCGCGGGTTATCGATCATCCACATCACGGCGGAGACAACCCCCACCGCGACCTGGACCGTGGTTGCATTCTGCCCGGGCGCAAGTTTCCGTGCCTCCTCAATCGGGAGGGTGCTGCCGGTCCACCACGAATGGTACGGGTGGCCCATCAGGAGAGCGCCTAAAATATCAGAACCGGATACGATCTCCCGGTCGTTCATGATCCGCAGTTTTGGCTGCATCTCGTAATTCCTGCCCCGCAGCTCGTGGAGTGATGAAATCGTCGCATCACACGGCATATACGCGTAATTCACGGTAGGCCGGTAGATGGCTTTGCCATCCTTCCATACGGTCCACCGGTCGGATATGCCGAAAGCCTCCCCGTGCCGGATGACCATCCCCACGATCTCCTGGTGAGGGATCCAGGACCGTACCCAGGTATTAATCCCCATACGGGCAAGCATGATCCCGTTCTTTGGCCCGGCGGGAGGCACATGCGCCTGGTCGGGCAGCTCCTTTTCATGGGTCCCCCACCCAATCTCGGCCGGAGCCGTGCCTTCCTCCAGCAGTCCTTCAATGCACCAGGTGCCCACGAACTCGTCAACTTTTTTCGGTGACCGTGAGATCTGGGTGTCCCGTTCCGAGCAGTGGATGACTCGTATTCCGGTCTCCATGGCAAGCCCGGCACAGTCCTGTTTTTGGATCAGGTCGTTCATCAGGCCAGGGTCCGGTGCGATCCCGTCAGCAATCATCCGTTCTGCGATATCAACGAGTCCATGTTTGGCAAAGTGCGAGATCAAGCCGGGATTGGCCCCATGGTCAACCACGCAGGTGGAGGTATCCTTCCAGTCTTTGGTGAGCTCGCGCAGCTTCATCTGCCGGTAGTACAGGGACTTCTCGTACGGGCTTGCAGTGAACTTCTCCGCTCCGGGGTTCCAGGCTTCTACTGAGGTGTTCACGTACAGGACGTCATGATCATGACACCACTGCACGATCTCACAGCAGTCGATGTTCCAGGCAAGATCGATTAAGAGACCTCCCGGCGCGAGGTACTCGGAGAGGATCTGGTCGAGGTTCTTTGGATTGACTTTTCTCTTAAAAAACCGGAGGCCTTGTGTTGTCCATGCCTTAAGGTCCTGTGATTTTTCTAAAAAATCGATGATCGTGATCTTTTCAAGAGGTATGGTTACATGCCGGAGCAGGATGGGGAGCGTGCACTTGGAAACGGCGCCATACCCGATGATCAAAACCTTGTTCTTGAATTCCAAAGCAACCCTCCCGGTTATCTGGTGTTACCCACGATCCGGTGTTTGAGCATGATGCTTAATTTTGTTCATGAAACATGATAAAATGATGAGGATATCCGGTCGCCGGATACGAAGACGTGTGGGTTTCTCCTCCTCTCTTTCAGATCGGACATCAAAGACATGTGGGGGTCATCATTTTCATCCTCGCGTTTTTTGTAAGGCCGAAGGTTCATCCGGATTATCTCTCCGGTGACAGGAATGATGAGATAATGGCAGGGTTGATTTGAGAAGAGAGATTCTCCCGATCGTTATTATTTTTATACCTGTTCTGTCATATGCGGTGATTGGTTTTTTTGCTCTGGTGAAATCCCCAACCTTGTATCAGTGATAGAGATCCATGTTGAACCGGTTTTCCATGGATATCACAAGGGGGGTTTGCCGCAGTGGTGGGGGCGAAGCCACCAAGAACATTATAAAAATCAATGATCTCTACAGATCCGTTTTTTCGTTCTGCAGCCCGGATGCCTGTGGCAAAAAAATAACCCGGTTACATCTGCTCCCTCATACTGGAGCGGTGCCTTAATTCGTACCAGTTCAATAGTAGTATGGTGATCCTTTGTCAAAGCGGGCTGCTGACATGCTTTTTCAGGCAATGTATACCCTGACCGACCTCCGGGTCCTGCTGCGGGAGACCGCCCCGCTCCACGAGTTTGACTCCGAACAGAAGGCACAGGTACAGCGGCTGCTGGACAATCTCGAACGGCAGGTCGGCTCGTTAAAACAGGAGATACTCAAATGAGGTGTGGTGCCGGTATCGACGCCCGCATGGTCGATGAACTTGCCATTAACATCGACCCCATCCAGGCTGGAGGGCGGCTGACTGCGGATGCGATGAAGGCGGTGGTCGCGTACGGCGACGGGTATTCCGTGTGCGACAACTGCCGCAAACCCAACCGTCTCGATTATATCAGCAAACCACCGATTGCGGAATTCCATAAGGATCTTGCGGCATGGCTGAACATGGACACAGCCCGCGTAGTGCCCGGTGCACGCCGGGGGTTCCAGGCAGTCGCCCACACGTACGTGCACAAGGGCGATCCTGTGCTGCTGACTTCGCTTTCCCATTACACGGAATTTCTCGCAATCGAGGAGGCAGACGGGATCGCGTGCGAGATTCCTGCGGATGAACAGAACATCGTCACGGCGGATGCTGCAGCGGTAAAGATAGAAGAGGTAAAAAAGCAGCACGGGCGGCTCCCCGTACTTGCCTTCATCGACCATGTCGATTACCAGTACGGTAATATCCACGACGTGCAGGCAATTGCAAAGGTCGCACACCAGTATGACATCCCCCTGCTCTATAACGGTGCATACACGGTCGGCATCCTGCCCGTTGACGGCAAAAACCTTTGCGCTGACTTTGTGGTCGGTTCCGGGCATAAGAGCATGGCGGCACCTGCGCCGTCGGGCGTGCTCGCAGCGACGGTGGAACGGGCAAAGGAAGTGTTCCGCACAACTGCAATCACCGGTGATGTGACAGGAAGGAAATTCGGGATCAAGGAGCCGGAGCTGATGGGCTGCACGCTCATGGGTGTCACACTTGTCGGCATGATGGCGTCATTCCCCCACATAAAGGAGCGGGTGAAGCATTTTGGTCGTGAACTGGAGAATGCGGGAACTGTACTTGACGCACTCCGTTCCATTCAGGGCACCAGCGTGCTCTCAGAATATCCCCGGAAGCACACCCTTACGCGTATCGATACCACTGCATCACTCGATGCAGTCGCACAGACCCATAAAAAACGCGGGTTCTTCTTCTCGGGTGCGCTGGGTGAAAAAGGTGTCACCGGCATCATCCCCGGCGCAACACGCGTATGGAAATACAATACCTATGGGATTACCAGAAGCCAGGCTCGGTACGTTGCGCAGGTGTTTGTGGATATTGCACTGGAGAACGGGCTGAAAGTCGCCTGATTGCTCTTTTTACGGCTCTGGTGAAATCCCTGTCCAACCTCCAGTATTAGCATTCCATACTGGATCGATTTTCCCCAGATATCCCAAGGGGGGATGCCAAAGTGGCGGGGGTAATGTACATCGAAGATGTCCTGATGGACATCTTCTTTTGGTTTGCCCTTCCCTCTCGGGAACGGCAAACATCCCCAAGAACGTTAAAAAAGATGATTTCTCCAGAGCCCTTTTTACTCCTGCTTATGTTCTTTTTGTCCGAAACGGTTGCACTGATTTTATCAGCAAGCAACGAGATAGGATTCGATTGACAGATGGTATCCTTGCATATTCTTAAGGAGATTTTCGGGGCGATCGCATGTTTGAACAATATGAC
>JAPKXV010000103.1 GCA_026394635.1 Methanoregula sp.
CAGCAGTGACAATAATTCGACACCTACAATATCCCAATACGCCGAAGATGCAGCGCTCCTGATGCCAGCTCTCGGTTAGGACAGCATGCACGTTTATGGGGTCTCCATGGGATCCACGGTCTCCCAGCAGCTGGTCATCGATCACCCGGAACGCGTACGTAAACTGGTCCTGGATTCTGTGACATACAGCATCCGGATCCCCCAGACAAAACTACTGCTTGAAGTCATTGAAGTGAGTGGTGTCGATCCCGCCAAGCCCGAGGGCGTCCACAAAGAGTCGCAGGCAAACCTCGCGTGGAACGGGTCATGGGACGGTCTTTCCGGTATCCATAAGGATGTCATGCTCGTTGTGGGTACCGCAGACGTACTGACTCCTCAGCCGGTTACGGTCCAGATAGCCGGGCAGATCAATGGATCGTGGCTCGTGCGGTTCAAGGGACTCCCGCATGACGGGTCCAATTATGCACCTGTCGAGTACGGGAATAACGCACTCGCGTTCCTCGGCATGCATGAGTCGCCGCCCTATAGCAGATAAATTCTTTTTTTTTCGCGGGATCATTGTCCTAAAAAAAGGTCAGCCTTCTCTACCTTCGTGAGCGTATGGGCATGATTATGTTAATCCTGTATGCTTGTGGCGCAAGGGATCATGTAGTTATTTTTTAAAAAACTTTCAGAAAATATGATGCAGGATACCGGTGATGCGGTGATACTACAACTGTTGATCAATGACGACAGGATAGAGGGAAAAGAACACTCCTCAAACCAAAAAAGAAAGTAAAGATCGTAATCAGCAAACTTTCCTTAAGCTTATTGCAGCAACCAGGATTCCAGCGATGATAAGGAAAATTCCAAAAATATACGGCCAGAGGTGTGTGGGCGACCAGATGATGCCGACGCCGATGACAATTAAGAATAATCCAATTACAACAGAAATCCACCGGTTATGAAACCCGCAGCAGGAAACTGCCGGATCTGGTGCAGGACCTTTGACAGACTTGAATAATGCCTGGGCTAAAAAACCGAGTCCAAGACCGATAAGTATCCCCGACCATGGATAACCAGCAATCAGTCCTGCACCAAGTCCGATGAGGACTCCTGCCGGAATGAAGAAGTGCTTTCCACGCGGTCGCCGGTACTCCTGCTCTTCAATCGATGTCATATGCAGGAATTTTTAGTCCTGCCAATATTAAGTTTGTTACGTGTTTGTTCTGACATAACGGGGGTTATACGACATCAGTGTGAATTATTGGATAAACCCGAACGCCCCCATCCCGAGGTTCCCAAGGTCCCAGCTCTGGTGAAGGCCCGTCCCCAGTACACCCGGTCCTGCTGCCCCGAACGTGGCGAGGAGTAGCGTATGATGATCAGGATACGGGTGGGCTAGCAGGTATGCTGAAAAAACCTGAAAGGTTTATATAGTCAACATGCAAACGTTGACTTATGCTTCTGCCCATGGACGAAAAACAGTTCGCGTTCTGGAAGATGCGGCGCAGCGGGACTCCCAATATTACCATTGCCAACCTGCTGGGCATCTCCCGGCAGGCAGTGTCTAAGGCCCTTCTTGTGATGAACGAGAAGATTGAATCGGCACTCCGGGAGATGGCGCACGCAAACCAGATCGCGATAGAAAAGATCAATGCGGAGTGGGGGATCCTGCTCGGGCGCTCGATACCATTCCAGACCCCTGCAATCATCTTCGTTTCTGATAAGCACGGGATGCAGGTCTGGTACGAGCATGACGGCGACTGCGGCACGTGCCAGCGGTATACCGAATGTATCGAGCTGCTCTGGGATTATGCAACGCCGACCCGACAAAAATGGCAGAAGAACTCTTTACGAAAGTGAAGGCGATGGTATGACAATTACACGCATATCGGAAATTATTCATGGATGGCTTGGCTGGTGCCCGAACGAACCGTCAATGCGCACAGTACCAGCGGTCCTTACGGTCCCACTTGAAACGATTCATGCCGACCGGCCTGATGGCAGTGGACCCGCCAGCCGTTCCGGTCGGGTCCAGCTTGGAGTCAGCATCGCTGCAGGAAGCTTAAAGACGATGGTCCGGAACCGGCATCTGCTCTTGTTCTCGTTCCTTTCCGGGCTCGTGATGTTCTTTTTGATCGTGGCAGAAGTGTGGGATGTACAACAATTTGACGACACCCTGCCTTTCCTTATCAATATTCCACTTGGCAACTCATTTGTGGTATTTGACCCGTGGCTATTCCTGGTTGAGCTGATCTGCCTGTCCTGCTTCACCATCCTTCTGGCAGGTCAGGTCCTGCACCGGAACGGGAACAGGGTAAATGTGCCGGTCACGATCCGTGAGGGATTTACCGGGGTTGCCGCCCATGCCGGTTCGCTTGCAGTCCTGTCCATTGCAATGGCTCTCATCGCGACCATTATGTTTGCGATAGTCTCCCAGAGCCAGTTTTTCGTCATCAAGATCGGAGGTGCCATCGTGTGTGCCTTCTTCTGGCCTCCCTATGACTATGTCCTGGACGGGATCCCTTACATGCTCCAGATCTCGTTCCAAATCCTTTTCATCAACATCATCCCGTTCCTGGTCACACTCTGGCTGGTACCGGTCATCGTGCTGGAAAAGAAGGGGCGGGTTCCTGCTCTTGCGGGATTGATAACCCTCATACAGAGAACCTGGTGCGAGATGCTGGGCTGCATCCTTGTTTATGGGATAATCGTCTTTCTTGTCGCTGCTGTAGGGCTCGTGATCGGTCAGTTGCCCGGGCTGCTCTATGACCATGGCTTTTACCTCTCCATGTACCTCGGACATCTGCTGATGACGGTTGTCTATTATGGTTTCATCCTTGCCTGCCTGATCCTGATGGCTGCGGGTTTTTCTGCAGCGGGTATTGCGATTGCGGATCTCTACCGGGTAAGAAAGAGCGTCGGGATACCCGGTATGCCGGAAGGTAACCTGAAAAAACCGGAGCCTGCCTCATGACCCGGGTATCCGTGGTTATCCGGGGATGGTTGGGCTGGTGCCCGAATGCACCGGCCATGCATACCGCATCGACGGTACTCTCAACACCGCCAGTTTCCTTGCATTCCCTGGAACCGGATGGTGGGACCGGGGGATCAGGACGGATTGGACGGGGAATCAGCTTTGCCGTGGGAAGTATAAAAACCCTGATCAGGAATAAACAACTGTTCTGGCTCTCGTTCCTGACCGGTCTTGTAATGCTGTTCATGTTCGTCTCTTTCTATCTCATTCACGTTTTCGGAATGTACCCGTACCCTCCGATTGAATACCCACTTTGGCTTACCCTGAATTTTGCAGTTGCGCTGATCAGTGTATTTTGTTTATACTTCCTGCTGGCAAGCCTGATCGCAAGCATATCACCGGGACATTCCGGCAAACCCATAACCCTCCGGGAAGGATTTGATGGTGCGAAGAAACATGTGCGGTCACTTTTAGTGTGGTCGGTCCTTATTGCGCTCCTCGGAACCGCACTCTCTGTCCTGATGACCCGGTATTTCGGAGAATTCAGCTTCACGTTTATCCGGGTAATAGACCAGTTCCCATTCAATTTTATCCTCCTGCCGGAGGTATACAGCACCGGGCCGATAGGAGGGGGGTACCACATAGCGTCTGCTGTCACTTCCACGTTTTTTGCGGTGACGATCAACGTCATCTTCTTTGTTCTGACCTTGTTCGTTGTTCCGGCACTGGTCCTCGAGAACAAGCGCTTACCCGGTGCCGTCACAGAAACGATCTCGCTCATCAAAAAAGTCTGGGGCGAAATTATTGCCTGTTTCCTCCTCTTCTGCCTGATTTCACTGGTGATTTCACTGGCTTCATTTATCTTCCGGATTGCCTATGGGCTTGTTTCACCCAATAATCTGCTCTTCTGGTATCCGGGGGAGGGATGGATTGCCGGTGCCGCCATGTATATACTTGCGTGGTGTATCCTTGCGGTAATCGGTTCGACAGCAGTGGGGATAGCACTCTTCGGTCTCTATACCTATGCAAAGACCGACCGGATGCCCGGGATGCATGAAGAAGAACAGGGGGTTCAGGTGCTCAAATGATAATATGTATATCAGAAATAATCCGCGGGTACTTCGGCTGGTGCCCGAACCGGAGAATAACACCGATCAGGAATGCGATACAGCGGCAGGAGATGAATTCCCGGCTGAGGAAATCTCTATGACATTATCTCTGGATTATATCAGAAAGAAAATAGGCTGGTGCCCGCACGCAAAGACCCTGCACACCTCACCACCGGTAATCTCAACACCGCCGGTTACTATTAATCCGGCACAACCTGATGGCGGGGCTGGAGGTTCGGGACGTATCGGAAGGGGAGTAACACTCGCACTGGGAAGCATCCGGATCCTGCTCCGGAACAGGTGGCTGCTCTGGTTCTCGCTCCTGACCGGGCTTGTGATGATCTTCAGTCTCGCATCGAGCCTGTACCTCCAGTTCATCTCCGGCACTCCGCTGTTTCCGGGGACAAATTTTCCAGCCGGCCCTGCTTCCGTCCTGATCGCAAAGGGCTCGCTGCCATGGATTGTCCTGACATTCACCATCGGCCTCGTCAGTACCATCCTCAGTTACTATCTTCTGGCAGCGCTGATCACATGTGTTTCGCGTATCCTTTCGGATAGGGATACATCCATCCACGACGGGCTTACGCATGCCGGAAGCTGCCTGCGCCCTCTTTTCGGATGGGCAGTGATCGGGGCACTCATCGGAACCGTGTTCTCGTTCATCATGAACCCCCCCACAACGGCGAGCGGTTCAATCGGAAACTTCGGCATAATTTTCATTGCTATGGCAGTCCTGGCAGTTTTCAATATCCTTACCCTGTTTGTCGTTCCGCTCCTTGTCCTTGGTAATGAAAGCCTGGTCAATGCGTTTATGGGTTCGTTATCCCTGTTCAGGAAGGTATGGGGAGAGATGCTTGTTTGTTTCATCATCTTCTTTTTAATTGGATTTGCTGTCCTGTTTACATCCCTGATCCCCATGATCGCGATCGGGTTTAGTACTGCAACAGCGGGTGCCATTGTCGTTGCCTATATGCTGGTGATGATCGTCCTGCTTTTTATCGGCTCGACAGTCTTGGGGATCGCGATCGTCGGCCTTTACACCTACGGGAAGACAAGGACATTGTCCGCGATGTTCGATGGAAAACAGGACGGGTTTAAGTACTCATGACGACACGTGCATCTGAAGTGGTCCGGGGGTGGCTGGGCTGGTGCCCGCAAGCCCGCACGCTACCGAGACAGCTGCCGGTCCTGAATGAAGAGACACATGGCGGCGCTCCGTTGCAAGGGACCGGGATGCCGGCACGTACCGGAAGGCTGCAGCGGTACAGGAACCAGGTGCTCATCCTCGCGGTCTCGTTCACTCTTGCAGCCATACCGTTCATGGCATTTTTCCAGACCGACGATCTCACGCGGCTGATGATGTACACCGGAATAATTGCCGGGATGGGGTTCTCTGTCTTTTTTGGACGGTGGCTCTGGCACAGTCTTGGGATGCTCGCGAAAGGCTCGACAATAAAGACCGGGCCGGGGGAGTACATCATCCATTCCTTAATTGACGGCGCGCTCCCGACGGGTTTCGTTCTCATCATCGCGGCAGTGGTTGCGATCATCTCACTGGCCGGAGCGCTGGCGTTCCCCGCGTTTGTTACGGGATTTGCTTTCGTACCGTGGTACGTGTTCACGTTGATCATGCTTTGGGAGTGGAGGACGGGTTTCGTCCTGATGTTCGACAGGAAGGCCCGTTCATTTACCGCGGAGAGAGGTACCGGCTATGCATATCGCTGAAGTCTTCCGGCGTCACCTTGGCTGGTGCCCGGACAGAATGATGGCGCCACGTTTCAGAACACACCGGGCAGACAATCCCGTATCATCGATACCTTTGGGCAAACGTGGATATACGATGCAGGACGTGATTATGGATTATGGTTCAACCGGCTTGTCAATACCCCTCTTTACAATTATCCTTGCCGGGACGATCGCAGGATTGTTCGCCATCATGAGATACAGTCTTTTTGAACGCTGGTCTTCCCTTGGAATACTGATGCTCTGCATCTTCATTCTTGGTGTTGCTGTGCGGATGGTTCATCAGGATATCAAAAAAGCGATTATCGAATTTTTCCCGGATACCATCACCATCCGGAGGCCTCTCTTCAGACCTGTCATTATCGCAAAAGACACGATTACAACCATCGAGGTCCGGAAAAATATTCACCATTCGCACCGATGGCTTTTTCGTGGGGCGATGGTGATCTTCTTCGTCTATGTTATCCCCTCCATTCTGTCCAGCGGGCATTCACAGTACGTTTCCCGGATGATTTCCCGGGTCTCTTTATCAGTTTTTATGGTATACTATCTGGCTGTCATTGTGTTTTTCGGATTGCTGTTCTATCACGGGTATATCAGATCACGTTATACCCATGTAATAGCGCTATGCACAAATAACAAAAAAATCGTCGGATTGTTTGTCGATGATTCCGGGAGGATGTCTGAATTGATGTCCAAGTGGCGTGTGGGGGCAGTCTGAGCATGCACATTGCACGAACAATCCGGAAATACCTCGGCTGGTGCCCGAATACAGAATCACGGATACGCACTGCGGCTGTCCTGCCCTGCGATGAACCCCCCACTCCTTCAGGAAGCGGATCGTTTGTGGATCGTGCAGTCGAATGGCTTGGGCTGTTCCAGAACCAGATGCTGGTGCTTTCGATCTGGTTTTCTGTTGCAGGCTGCCTGTTGCTTGTGACTATTGGAGATGCCAACGTCAATATGTTTTTCTGGGGAATCATTGCAGGGTTGGCACTCTCTGCATTTCTTGGGTACCGGTTCTGGAGGGTGATGGATGAGGTCCGGGAGAATGGCGCTGTTTTTCTTGCATCATTGTATGACAAAACCACCATTTTTTTGATGGTACTTGCATTTTCTATACCTATGGTAATCTCTTTTGGTGTCAACCCCGGGGCTAATCTGATGACGTGGAATGCGATCATATCCGGTTATATTTTCATCATCTTCTGGGTGCAGTTCCTTGTAGTGTCTTGTCAATTATGTAATGTCGCAAAGAATTTGATGTATTACTTTCATACTCCTCATGAAGGAGTTGAATATGACGAAATACATCGTAACACTTTCCGAAGACGAACGCAAAAAACTAAAAGAACTCACTGCCAAG
>JAPKXV010000404.1 GCA_026394635.1 Methanoregula sp.
GACTCTTTGTGTAACACCGGTGATACACAAGAAGGTGTTGTGTAACATTTTTTTGAGTTTGTGATACACAAGAACTGAACCTGTCGATTGCATCAACAGGTAGGATCAGGAAGCGATGGGAATTATCTTCCAGACCTCTCACTCTGGAGTCCCGCCCACCTCGCCAAGGGGGGAATCATCGTGTCCGGCTGGCCGGAGACGAGAGACGCCCGGTCATATTCGCGAATCCTCAGGCCCCGGATCTTTTAAGAGGATCCTGAAACCTGGAAAGGCACACACGTTTTAAAAAGAAAGTTGGCGGTAGTATTGCCCGGTTTAACCTGCAGGTTCCATGACCCGGTATTTAGTCCGGAGGACGCGTAATCGCTCATCCATTTCCGCAAGCACTTTGTCAATCGTATCTTTTTGATGGCCCAGTACTTTCTGCATGGTTTTTCCTGAACCAATTGAACGGCGCAGAATCCGGTATTCTTCGAGTAATGCTGCATCAGCCCCCGCGGATTTTGCCTGTGCAAGTTCGCGGATCAATGTTTCCTGGTTCTGGAAAAAAACCTGCACCAGACTTAAAAGTCCTTCGATGGTCACGGGTTTTATTGCATAGTCTTCGATATTGTCCATATGAGCAATGATCTCATCCCATGTGGGAGGTTTCCCCGTAAGCATGATCACCGGAACAGATTTTGTCCGGACATCGCTTTTGATCCGTTGTAAGGTCTCCCAGCCATCCATCGGCTCCATCATAATATCAAGGAGAACAAGGTCCGGGATCGATGTTTTAAGGATTTCGAGGCATTGCCCGCCTCCCCCGGCTTTTGTAACCGTATATCCCTTCCGACTGAGAACAATGTCAAACAGGTCGACAATGTCTGGATTGTCATCGACAACGAGGATTTTGGGCATAGGTATTCTCCCGTCTAATTTATCCCACCAGCGGGAAATTGCGGTGTTTTGCAGACCGTACTTTTTTTAAAAGTAATGTATACACTGCCGGCATATACAGTCTGTGCCTCCCCGCATTTGCGGTCACAGGATGGCTAAATTATGCAAATATATTCATTCGTTCCTCTGGTGATGGAAAAAATCATATTCACTATTTTAAAAAGCCCCCCACCACAAGGAAAATTAAGGGGATTTATCTCCTGTAATGCAAACTGCTATATAACAATGATGAGTACGGTTCACCATCCATCGTGAACCTGACAGAGATCCTGTTGAGGCTGTAAATTTTTATCCCTCAATAGATGATCTGACAGGGATATCCCGGAGATAAGCAATGGAGAAGCGATCGATCCTCATTGTCGAGGATGAGCGGATTGTTGGCGAGGATATGCGGGAGGCGCTCCTGCATTTCGGGTACGATGTTCCGGCGATTGCCATTACCGGTGAAGCAGCCATCAGGGAAGCAGGTGAACACCGTCCCGACCTGATCCTGATGGATATTTTCCTTGCCGGGCCCATGACCGGCATCGAAGCGGCAGAAACGATCGGTCCGCTGTATGATATCCCGATCATCTTTCTTACCGCATTTGCCGATGCACAGATTGTTGAACGTGCCAAGGCCACAGCACCGTACGGGTACATCCTCAAACCCTATGATGAACGGGAGCTTCACACCTCGATTGAGATTGCCATCTATAAACACGCCCTGAATAAAAAATTAAAAGAGAGCGAGGAACGCTACCGGGGTTTTGTCCAGAACTTCCTTGGCATTGCATTCCGGCTCAACCTTGATCTCTCTCCGGTATTTTTGCATGGGTCAACACAATCCATCACCGGTTATACGGAGGAGGAATTCAAGGCAGGAACACCGGCATGGGAAAGCATCATCGATCCACAAGACGCGCAAGGTGTGCTGCAACAGAACCAGAAGATCCGGACAGACCCCGGCTATTCGGGTTCACGGGATTACCGGATCGTCCGTAAAGACGGCTCGGTGAGGTGGATTTTTGAACAGGTCCAGAATATTGCAGATGCGTCGGGCCAGCCGCTTTTCATCCAGGGCGCGCGGTACGATGTCACGGAACGACGGCAGGCAGAAGAGTTCTTAAAAAAGATGAATGAAGAACTGGAAAAGAGGGTCCGTGAACGTACCGAGTCCCTCAACCAGCAGCTCCGGTTCCTCCAGCAGTTGATCGATACGATCCCCAGTCCGATCTTTTACAAGGACCCGTCCGGTTTCTATATAGGATGCAACAATGCCTTCGAGTCCTATATCGGTTTTTCAAGAAAAGAGATCGTCCATAAAACGGATGCCGATCTCCTGCCCTCTGACCTGGCTGAAATATCCCAGATGAAGGATGCATTCCTGTTAAAAAACCGTGGTATCCAGGTCTACCAGGCGAAATTTTTGCATGGCGACCGGTCCATCCGCGACGTGATCTTCAAGCGGGCAACGTTCAACAATCCCGACGGGACAATTGCAGGCCTGATCGGGGTCATGCTGGATATTACCGAGCGGATCCATGCCGAAGAGGCGTTGCAGGAAAGTGAGCAGCGGTTCAGGGCAGTTGTAGAGGACCAGACCGAGCTGATCTACCGGTTCAGAACGGACAGAACGGTATTGTTTGCAAACGAGGCATTCCTGAATTATTTCCATAAAAAAGCAGCGGACACAATCGGCTATATCTTCAGGCCTCCGGTGCACCCGCTTGATTTAGAAAAATA
>JAPKXV010000381.1 GCA_026394635.1 Methanoregula sp.
AATATAACCGGGAAATCTCTGCAATCCCGGTTTCCTGTGCGGTCACATCCATCCTGACACCTATATCCTCTTCTTTCTCCATGCCCCCGCAGCAACAAGCAGCAGCACAGCGAAGATAACGATTTCTACAATTACATTGGTTCTTATCACATGAAGTATTTGGTTTACTCCCTCTGCATCTTGGGTTCGGGAATTCATCTGGTCGATCAATACCGGGCGGTTCTGTTCAACCAGACGCTGGATAAAGTCACGATTGTTGTCATGCGTATCCTGCGAATACATCGCATTAATGAATATGCTCGGGTCAGACAGAACAATCAGCTCCCCGTTCCCAATCCGTTCAAATGAAAGGACCGGATAGATCCCGACACTTTCCTGTGAATTGAGCCGCCGGTCCCCGTTTATATCAATCCAGCTCAAGATTGAAGTCTGCATCAAAGGGGTACCGCCATCAAGTGCTGCAGGACGGTTCAGCATCAGTTTTGGCGGGATAAAAAAACGGGTCTCAATCGTTGCCGGATAGACCACAACCGAGTACGAATTGGCGTATTCCCGGTCAACACTTGAGAGATTACCGCTCATGATGATAATCTGGCTGCCGATCCCCTGGAGGATCTCGTTTCCCTGTCCAAAATCATCAGCGAGTATAATCCGGTTCCCCCGTTCAACGAATGCGCGATATCCATCTAATTCTGATTTAGTCGGGATGCGTTCCGGTGCGATGATAAGAAGTGTCGCATTTTTCGGGTACAGTGCGAGATCGGAAGTCGTAAAGATTCCGGCAGACTGGTGTCGGTCGAGATCTGAAAAAAACTGGGATGTCCCGTTCCAGCCAGTATTATACCGTGAAAATTCAAGGCTGTTTGTGGAAAGATGAGTAGCAAGGATGAGTGCAGATAGAAGGAGAAGAATGCCCGCGATCCAGAATGCAGTTCTAATCAGTATCACCCTCGAGGGTTGCTTTAGTGGTATCTGTCACAGTCTCAAATTCTGTCTGGTTTTTTGCTGACTTTTGCCCGCCATACCGGATCCCTTCGTACACAGACACAAAGAGAGTAAATGTCGCGCAATAGGGTTTCTCCCGGCAGTTCCGGGACATCTCCCGCGGAGTCAGCTGCTGATATTGTGCGATATGCTGGTCGTGCGCGATTCGTGCGGCAAACTGCTGGTATACGAGGCGGGCGGCAGCACTCAATCCCTGATCCTGTAACATCCTCGTATACCTGGTAACGAGAGACTCATCTGTCAATAATGGAGAATCCATTGCCGTAATTTCCCGATCTGGTTTCTCTGCCGGTGATTCAAGGGGATTTTGTACCAACTCATCCTCTGGTTCCGGGGGCCTCTCTCCTCTAACAAAAACCGGTTCAGACGCCTTTGAACTTCGCCTGTTCATCCGCCGGAGATAATAGAATGATCCGGCACCAGACAGGCACAAGATCCCGATTATCACGGCAGGAACCACCACCCCCGATAAATCCAGTGGCAGGGAAACCTTAACTGTCACTGGAGCGCTCTCCGAAGAATTGATGGGGAACCCTTCTCCCGTAAAACGCGCGATGAGTATATGTTGTCCTACCGGGACCGGGACTTTTACAGCAAACCGTCCATTTGCATCTGTCATGGTCGTGTTAATCCGTGCTTGATCGCAGATTATCTGTACTGGGGCAAATCGAACCGGCTGGTTTGCCATGACATTTCCTGTGACAGTGACATTTCCCTTTGCATCTGGCCGGCCTGCCTGAATTGTGGTTACTGAATTAACAGGTAGTACGATAAAATTGCGAAATTCCGAGACCGTATTATTTGATTGTGCATACATGGCGTGTGTCCCTGCACGCATGCGCTCAATGGGCAGCTTGAAGGAATAAGTTCCATTTGCATCTGTCCTGATCGTTGTCACAAGAACTCCATCAACATAGAGTTTGACGGGAACATCTGCTGAACTAATCGCACGATAATCATTGATTGCAAAAGCAGATCCCATGCATTCAATGGTGTCCCGGTACCGGCTGGTCAGGCGATATATGAGCAGTGTGAGCTGGTTGCCCCGGTAAATTGGAAGTTCGATTATTTCAGGAGTAAGTTCGATTATTTCAGGAGTAAGTTCGATTATTTCAGGAGTGTCTTGTATTCGGGCAACTTGTCCTTCGACTACATCATGTGTATACTGCTCAACATTCGTCGCACTCGCGCTCGTTTGTGTTGTATTAAGACCATACTTCGTGCCAATATTGATTACCGTATTTGTCTCGCGCTGATACCGCTCGTTAAGTGTTTGCACTTTTTTCTGGAGTGCATCTCCCTGCAATGCAATGGATGTCAGCATACCCCGGTTGTTTTCATCACGGTACTGTATCTCCAACGACTGCAATGCATCAAGAGAAATTTGAGCGTTTATCAGTTCCTGGAAA
>JAPKXV010000236.1 GCA_026394635.1 Methanoregula sp.
ATGCTGGACTGCATGGACAATACGGGGACTCTTTGATGAATCAGAAGAGTGCCGGGAGTACCAGGCAGTCGGAAGAGACATAACAGAGAAAAAAGAAGCACACGCGCGGTTCAAGGTGCATGTCACCGAGATGGACTTATTCTCCCGGAAACTGCAGGATTTTACCGAGCTGGCTCCGGATGCCAACATTTACGAGGCGATCGGAACCGGTGTATACGAGCTCATTCCGAACGCTGCAATAACGGTCAACTCATACGATCACGGATCTGGGACTTTGACCGTCAGAGCTGTCCTCGGAGAACAGGTGCGGGACTATGCTGTCCGGCATTTTGGGAAACACGTTGTCGGGTATTCAATTCATGTCGATGAGAATGTACTTGAACCGGTGTTGAGCGGAAAGGTGTACCATATTGAAAAAGACCTGTACAACATCCTGTTCCGGCATCTCCCCAAAGAAGCATGTGAGAAGATCATAACTGAGCTCGACCTTGGTGAGTTCTACTCTGTAGGTCTTATCTGGAATGGCGTGCTCTTTGGCAACATCACTTTTGGACTCCGGAAGGGAGTACTGTTGACCAATACCCCGCTCATCGAAATCTATGCGCGCGCGGCTTCGATCGCGCTCCAGCGACGGATTGCAGAAGATAAACTCAAGGAGAGCGAGAAAAAGTGGGCAGAAGAGGCAGTGAAGAGTAGCGAGAACTATTTACGGACGATATTTAATTCCACCCAGTCCGGGCTTGTGGTCATCGATCCGGAGACCCATACCCTCTTTGATGTAAACTCCACCGCGATAGAACTGATCGGAAAAAAGAAGAGCGAAATTGTCGGTTCAAGCTGCAAGGCGTTGTTCTGCCTTGCCGAAGGGGATAAGTGCCCGGTCACCGATCTCCACCAGAAAGTCGTCCGTAAAGAGTGTAATTTTCTGACAAATACCGGGGAAAAGAAAGTGGTTTTAAAGACGGTTATACCCGTCCAGATTGGCAGCCGATCATATCTCCTTGAAAGTATCCTTGATATATCCGAGCGGAAGAAGGCGGAGGAGGCACTTAAGAAAAACGAAATGAAGTTCCGCGAAACAGTGAGGTATCTTGACGAAGGGTATTACAATTGCACCCCGGAAGGGAAATTGCTCGAACACAATGTGGCATTCAACCGGATTCTCGGTATTGACCATGCTCATGAGCTTAGCGGGATATCACTCACTGACTTCTGGCAGGATCCGGTGGAGCGCCAGGAGTATCGCGCCGAATTAACAAAAAAAGGATTCATAAAGAATTTTCTGATCAATGCAAAGACCATACGTGGCGACAAAATTATCGTCCTCGCCAACGCGCATACTATACGAGACGAGACTGGCAGGGTGACAAGAATTGTCGGGACGTTCACGGACTTTACCGAGCGCAAGCGGGCTGAAGATGCGCTGCGGCAGGCAAATAAGAAATTAAACCTGCTCTCAAGCATCACGAGGCACGACATCAATAACCAGCTCACGGCGTTGCAAGGATACCTCACCATTCTGGAACAGAAGCAGTCCGATCCTGCAAACGATGAGTGTTTCGGGAAGGTTTCAACCGTTGCACAACGAATCTCCGCCATGATCCAGTTCACCAAAGAATACGAGAGTATCGACATCAATGCCCCACTCTGGCTGGATTGCCGCACACTCGTAGACAAGGCGGCAAAGCAAGCACCCCTCGGACAGGTCATTGTGAAAAACGATCTCCCCGCCGGAACAGAAGTGTTTGCTGACCCGCTGATTGTTAAGGTCTGTTACATCCTTATGGACAATGCGGTGCGGTACGGCAGGAAGATCACAACTATCCGGTTCTCTGTGCAGGCAGCCGGCGATGATCATGTCGTGGTGTGCGAGGATGATGGTGTAGGTATCCCGGTTGAAGAGAAGGAAAAGATCTTTCTGCGCGGGTTCGGGAAGAACACCGGGCTTGGTTTAGCCATTGCCCGCGAGATCCTTGATATTACCGGCATCACCATCCGCGAAACCGGAGAGCCCGTGAAGGGTGCACGATTTGAGATGATGGTGCCGAAAGGGGCGTACCGGTTCACGGGAACCGAGGAAAAATAAACCGGAAAATTTTGGTTTTTTCTTACCCGAACATTCCTTCCGGTGGAAACTCCCGGATTTTCGCGGCTGGCACGTGATCAGGTACCGCTTGTGACGGTTCAGGCTGCACGCAGAATTACGATAAAGTCCAGGCTTTGGTTTTCAGGACGCCTTACCTGATGCACCGATACGCGAGCATAGGATTTTCCAGATCTACAGATGTAATTATTATTTGAATTTTATTACATCCGGATGTCATAACTTTTAAAAAAAATCGGAATTATTCTGTGTAGGTCTTGCATCCTTCACAATCATCAATCGGAATGACAGGTCATTTTACACAAATCCATAACGTTCATCAGGAAAATAACCAGATTACATATAACAAGAATCCCGATAAGGTGCCCAGTGAAGTGTTCTGCAATAACCGGTCCTGTCTTCGAGCAGCATGACCGTAAAGGTCATATCGAATGTCACGACCGCCTTCTTTCTATCATCGAACGACTTCCCGCCG
>JAPKXV010000073.1 GCA_026394635.1 Methanoregula sp.
GGTTTCTTTGCGTTCAGAATTCGATACCTTGCATAGCGTTCACCGGTATTTAACCGTAAGTAATGCGGAAAAGCACCTGGCTCCCGAAAGCAGATCGCCGGCCTGAACCGGTTCATTTCTGCCTGCGGAATTCACCGTATTCATTGTTCTCACGCACCCTCTGGCCCAAATGTCATTGGATCGCACTCAATTGCAGCATCTGTTCTCTGGACTATCCGGATTTTGTGCCAGTTCTTCGGAGATTTCTACGATGATCCGCCGTATCAGGTCTGATGGGATAGCTTCAAACAATCCTTCCGGGGTTTCGATTGCCCGGCACTCAACCGACTCTTTTCCGACAATACATGCGCAGGAGCAGCACGGGGTCTGCCTGATTCGTGCATTTGCAAGATACTCCTCAAATGCTTTACCGTTAATCAGTATCCGGTTGGAATCCGGCAACTGATCGGGTGGCAGTATCGTCTCTCTGAAATCCACGCGAATGTTCTTCTGCGCAAAATAGAGTTTCAAATCCTTGAGCACCTGCTGCAGTGTTGTACCTGTCGCAGCACACCGTTCGCAGGTATCCGATACATCTTCACCGATGTGCTGCCATTCAATGATCAATTCTTTCTTCATGTTCGTCTCCCGTGGTTCTGATAGATACTGTTTCATCTGTGAATTGCATTTTTTCACCTTCCATTTCCTGTCATGACTTCAGTGCTTTTTCCTGTTGCATTATCCGGTCTCTTCTTCGAAGGGACAGCCAGACAATCGCAAGCATAACGGGGATCTCGATGAGTGGTCCGACCACCGTAGAGACTGCAACCATCGGCATCGTTGCAAATGCCGTCAGTGCGATCGCAATAGCGAGCTCAAAGTTTCTTCCCGTGCAATGGAATCCCATTGTAGCTGAATCTTCGTAATTATACCCCATGCGCCGGGTAACATAATAGACGACATGGAATAGCAAAAAGAAGAACAGGACGATGATGATCCCACCCTTCAACGCGAACATGACGATCAGCGTAAACAACAGCGCAAGAAGCTGGAGCACATTAAAGCGCGGTATCAGTTTGGTGTTCAGCCATTCCACACCCTTCCGATTGATGACTTCCCTGCGGGTGATGACACCAAACAGCAAGGGGAGACCGAGATAAAGAAGGACACTATGAGCGATTATTCCGATGTCGATGGCAATGTATGTGCCAACGAGAAGGGCGATGAAGAAGGGAGTCGTTAAAACCTGGATAATGGAGTTCCATGCCATGAGCACAATTCCCAGGGTACCGTTTCCTTTGGCAAGGTCAGTCCAGACGAGCACCATCGCGATGCACGGGGCGACACCCAAGAGGATGAGTCCGGTCCACAGGTAACTGGCGGCTTCCGGGGGGATCCAACCCAGACAGAGCAGAATCTTCTCAAAAAATATGTATCCTATGGCGTAAAGCAGGAAGGGGTTGATGACGTAATTGAAAAAAACGATGATTGCAACCTGTTTCTTACTCTTGAGGGCATCTTTTAGTTCCCCCAGTTCGATCTTCGTCATCGCCGGGTAGATCATCAAAAATAACCCTATCGGGATACCGATCGCGAGGTGCTGGCTGAATTCCGGGAAGTACTTTCCGAGCGCAAGACCGATGACAATACAGAGAAAAATCCAGAGTGCGAGGAGTTTCTCCACCCAGCCCAGTCCACCGGAATCATTCGTCATTTTAGTGCAACCTCCTCCCAAATATCAGGTACCGATTAATAATTGCAACCTGTTTTTTTTCCGTACAATCCACCATTTTTAGAATCCTCTGATTACCCCAGTATCGCATTAAACAAATAACCCGTCAGGGTGATTGCAACGAACATGATTCCTGCAAAGATCAGGATTAATTTGAGCTTAATCACTTTCCGGAGGATGATCATCTCCGGGAGCGAGAGCCCGATGACCGC
>JAPKXV010000057.1 GCA_026394635.1 Methanoregula sp.
GTCCGGGTTTCCGTTGGCCACTGCCTTGTCGGGTGATGTGAGCTCTGCACCCGTAGCCGGAAGATTGGGGCCGGTCAGGAAAAGGTATATGGAATCTGAATCGGTATTCTGACCTCTGAAAACCACTTTTTCTCCCAGATAATATGACTTATCTCCGTCTGCGGAAACAGTGACTCCTGTACCTGCGGATATACCGGATACTGGGACGGTTGTTGCAGCTGGTGCCCCGGACGCTGAACTCCCCGCATCATCGACCACGAACGGGATCACGGTATAGGTGTCCACGGTATAGGTTTTGTCATCACGCGCTTCGTTGTCGCTGAACGCAGCAACGAGTGCCTCGGCCGCGTCATTGCCCTGCAGGCTTCCGGGACCGGTGATCCTGAAGAGGTTCGTGCCGTTGTTCAGGTTCAGGTTGCGGACATAATCCCCGCTGGCATCGATGTCGAACTGTGAAGTACTGGCCGCTTGCAAGTTGACTGGTGACCTTCTGGGGGACTACATACTTGAACGAGGCATCATCAGAGTTGACAGATTGAATTGACTTGGTGTAGTAGTTCTTACCGAGGATCCAGATCTGGACATTAGGTGGGATTCCTTCCGCAAATCCGGAAACCGTAAAGGACACTCCTTTTGAAATTGTCGCTGGAGAGATCTCTGCGATGATGAAGGGTTTTTTGTATATTATACTGACAGTACCATATGTTGTTAAATCGTTGAACTGGTCTTTCGTTTCTGGCTTGCTCACTGCATAAATGGTATACGTCCCGGCATCCAGCTTAACATTATACGTATACCAGGTATATTCCCAAGTTTTATCCGGTTTTGTTTTCACCATGGTGAATGAACTGGGATCTCCACTGACCGGTTTTTGAGACGGCGAAGAAAGTTTTCCACCACCATCCGGAAGGTTGGGTCCGGTTATGAAGAGGTACGTGGAATCTGAATCAGTATTCATCCCGCCGAAAACCACTTCTTCCCCCATATAATAGGACTGATCACCTTTCGCGACGATAGTAACGAACGGCTTATCTGCAGATGCGGGGGATATCAGCAATGCTGCTGCACCGAATATGATCAGCAGCAGGATCATCTTCCGGAATCCGGACTGGTTTATGTTGCCTTGTTTGAACATATGTAAATGTATTAACATTTACAATATAAAAATATTCTCCAGGCTGGTTTTTTTACGGCAACCTCTTACGCGGACTGAACGGTTCGCAGGTATTTACCGGCATCATTTTGACTAGGATTATCTGATGAGGGAGGTAAGAAATAAATTATGCGATGGGCTCTGTTTCAGCGGATTTAGGCATCTGCCCGGTCTTTGCAGAGGTGTAGAGGTCCAGTGTTGCAATCCCTCCGACCGTTGCCACCACAAACGCAAGACCGATCAGGGTAAGAACGTACAGGATGCCGGCTGCCAGCCACTCAGCCGGAGGAGGCCAGTAATCGACTGCGATATTCCCACCGGCTGCCGCAGGGAAGATCAGGGACATGAGCAGGGCAGCGCATACGACAACTCCCAAACCAATAATGCAGGCGGCCACATCGCTCCAGTTTTTCCTCATCAGACTAAACGAATGTACAACCGCCTCCTTCAGGCTCGTCTTCTCAAGCACAAGCAGGGGTATTACAAACAGGGTCAGCACGAACAGGAGTACGTTGACGGCTGAAAGGATCAGCATATCCATGAGCCCAATATTAAAAAAATGAAGGCCCATAAAACCAAACTGCCCGCTGGGGAAGATGTTGCCGAGGTTTGTGGTGAAGATATAGTTGAAGGGACTCTGGCTGAGCACATTGAACAGGAACTGCGAGATGCTTAAGTTCAGCAAATAGGAGTATTGGCACGCGATGAAGAGGAGGGTGCCAGCGAGTGCCATGATCCCGGACCACCTAGTGATAGGTCTTATGTGTTTTCCGGCCATTGCAATTCCGTGAAAGAATGAAACAGGGCAGTCTTTCCTTGAAGAGAGGCAAAGGACAAGACCTGCCAGCAGGAATGCCAGGCAGAACACCGTTACGAGCTCTACAACGATTGTCGTGACAAATGTCATGACAAGCGAATAGAGTAAACGGGCATTGTGGGGATAGAAGTGCGGCCACCACTGGGTAATGAAAGGATCAACAGAGAACCGCCACTCCTCGATGTAGGAATCGATGAAGAACCGCCACTCCAGCGAGGAGGATACTGCACTGAGCACTCCTAGGATAATGGAAATCCCTCCAAGCTCAAGTGCGACGAAGAGCGGGAACCAGAGGAGCTGCGGGTTATGGATAAGGGTTCGCACTCCTTGCAGGGCGGCCCCGGTTCCCCGCCGGATCGTGCCCGATCCGCCGGCCCCGCCTCCCATGTGTCTCTCAAAGGCGGGTTCAGGAAGGTTACCCGGATCGGTGTGCGAGGCTCTGATCGCCGGTGGTTTCCGGCACAGACCCATCCAGCAGTTTACGAAAACAGAAATACGATCCATCAGTTCAACTCCCTGGATTTTTCAGGAGATCCGGGTATCTGCCCGGTCTTTGCAGAGATGTAAAGATCCCGCACAGCGATCCCACCGACTGTTGCCACGATGAACGCAAAGGTTGAAAGTCCGAGATTGTAGAGGAGGGCAAGAGCAATCCACGTGTCAGGGGGATGGAAGGTCACAGTCTCGTATGGTGATACCATCCCGGATGCTGCCTGGAGGAGCAGGTACGTAAGGAACACACCGAATACGATAACCCCAAGGAAGAGGGCGCAGGCAGCTACCCCGGCCCAGGTCTTTTTCATCATGGCAAACGATCCCACGACTGCTTCCCTGATGGTCTTGTGCTCGAGTACAATAAGGGGCACGACAAACGGGGTCAGGAGCAGGGTGATCGCGGAAAAATGCAGGGTCTCCAGAAACCCGAATGGATATATCAATAACAGCAGCGATCGTCCTCCATAGCCCGGAATCTCGGTTAACATGTTCCAGTCGAGAGTCCAGTTGAAGGGGAACTGGGTGATCGTGCTGATAAAAAAACCGTCCCCGATGGTATAGAGGAACCCGAGCTCATGCGGGAACCAGATAATGGTAAAATAAACGTAAATCCTCTCAAGCAGCATGCCTGCGAGTGCCAGAACCAAGGACCATAAAAAGATGGCTTTCAGGTATTTTTTTGCCCCACAAAGCCCCTCAAAGAGCGACGCAGGACCTTCTTTCTTTGATGAGATGCTCAGGACAAGGCCCCCCAGTAAGAACACCAGGCAGAACAGTGTTGCGAACCCGAGTAAAAAGTCCTGGACATATAATACGATTATATCAGGTTGCATGATCCTGTCGATGTAGCTAAGTGCGGCTTGGCCGATGGTGTTTCCCGCCAGCACAAGCCCGGCCAGGAGCGCAAACCAGAGGAGCTGCCGGTTCCGGTTCAAAGTCCTCATCCCTGAGAGGGCTGCTCCGATCCCCCGGCGAAGAGTTCCCGATCCGCCGCCACCTCCGACAGGCTGCCCTGCGCAGACAGGTTCCGGCGGGAAACCGAAACCTGTCTGCAGGGCATGGACTGCCGGTGGTTTCCGGCACAGGCCCAGCCACTGGTCAGCGATTCCGGAGATGAGACGCATCAGATCACAACCCCCATTGGTTCAGTGGATTCAGCGGCGATCTGCCTGCTTTTTGCCGATGTGTAGAGGTCCAGAGCGGCAATCCCTCCAACAGTTGCCATTACAATCACAAAACAGAACAGTGCAATATCATACACGAGAGCAAGAGCAATCCATGTATTTTCTGGACGTATCGTGACAACCTTGTCTGGTGTGACCATCCCGGATGCAGCCTGGACGAGCAGGTACGTAAGGAACACACCGAATGCAACAACTCCAAGGAAGACGGCGCAGGCAGCTGCCTCATCCCAGTTCTTTTTCATCATGGTAAACGATCCCACGACTGCCTCCCCGATGGTCTTTTGCTCGACAGCGATAAAGGGCACGAC
>JAPKXV010000343.1:0-1968 GCA_026394635.1 Methanoregula sp.
ATCGCAAAGACCATCCGGCTCCACGAGGACGCCAGGATCGACGGGACTATCGAAGCCCCCCACGGGCTCCACATCGAACGGGACGCATGAGAGCAACTGAAATCCTCGGTGTCGAGGCGGTACGGTTCATCGAGCCGTCATTTGCCGATCTCACCGACAATCATTTCACCACGATGCTTGCCTCGTTCCCGGGTGACCAGGCACGCCTGTTAATCGATGAGCAGGAAGACCCGCTCGCTGTAGCGTTCCATAATGATGGTGAATGGGATGTTGGAACGTTTCTCTGCCGGAAACCTTCCGCGGCTGCTATAGAGCGCTTCGAGGAGGTCAACGGCGAGATCTACCAGGAAGAGCGTACTATATGGGCGGCTGCAGTGCGGGAATATTACAGCCTGCAGATTGCGCATGAGATCAGGCCTTCAGCAGAAGACCTCAATCCCGCACGGAAAGCAATCCTGGAAGAGGTCATCTCTGGTACCTGGGGACGGAGCACGGGCGGCACCTGTCTCGACTTCTGCTGCGGTTCGGGGGTAGGTTCACAGGTGCTCCGGACGCTGGGGTATGCCCCGCTTTCATGCGACAATGATGCTTCACTCATCTCGCTGGGGATTTCCACAAAACGCCTGATGCCGGAAGAGACGATGTGCATCGATGCGACCATTGCATCCGAATATCTCGATCCCGTTCAAAAGGGCATCGGGATCATGATGGGAGATATCAACCCATTCATGCAGGATCTCTGGCAGCAGCTTGTTTCTGAACTGTTTGCACTCACGGATGAGACCCTCATCACGGTCGGAAAACAGGCGGAAGCCGACCTTATCCGCTCGTGGGGAGAAGCGATGGAGCGGACGGTTGAGGTACAGGAGAACCCGCAGGACCCGACATATGACCGGTGGGTGTGTATCGCGCAGAGAGAATAAGGTTTTTTTTTAAAAGAGACGTAAAAGATGTGCTCCTGTTTTAATTGATGATCATTAACCGTCTCGTACCCATTCTTCACCTGTATCCCGACCCTCAAAACGCGGCCGGGATTGTCCGGATATTCCGACGGTATTAGTCCAAAAAGAATTCTTATTCGACAGAAAATCTCCAGGTTTTCATCTGGGCGGATTTTAAAAATACAATTTCTCTGATCTGCTTGGATCTCCCCGATCCGATCCCCACAACGATTCAATTATCAATGCCGGCCGCTCCCCTTTCCTCCTCTGTGCACAGCCGGGTTATGGCGGGGGGGTTGTGCAGGTTTCCTGTCCCGGCTCCTGCCCTCCTGCCGGTTCGCCTTTTGCCCGTGATCTCCAGCGGGTCGTCCATCTTCTCGGAAAGTTTCACAACACGCAGCAGCCGGTTGATCCCGATGAAATGCTCCGCCATCACGCGGGCGAGCGGTGTAAGTTCGATCGTCCCTTTCTCCGTCCGTTTGACCAGACGGTTGGCGACCAGTTCGGGCAGCACCGGCTCCATCGTCCCGACCATCATCGTGGTGATACGCTCCAGCTCCTGCTCATTCCCGTTGCAGACCACGGCATTTGCAACATACTCCTCCGAGCTCCCTTCTTCATCATGCTCGGGTGCGACCTCTTCCATGACGCCCTTTAAGAGCCGCATCGCAACTTCTTCTTCGGTGAAATTGCTCTCCCGCGAGTAACTCCCGCCGGGTTCGGCAAGGATCACAACCCGCCCAAGGTCGTGGAAGTCGGGTCGCCCGGCCCTGCCCCCCATCTGGTTGAACTCCTGCACCGAGAGCCATTCCCTGCCCATTGCGAGCGCATCGAAGATCACCTGAGATGCAGGAAAATCGACACCGGCCCCGAGCGCTGCGGTAGTAACGACCGCCATCATTTTGCCGTGAGCAAATTTTGTCTCGACGTCCCGGCGTTCCTGCGAGGTGAGCCCGGCATGGTACGCTGCCGCCCGCATCCCGAGCGCTTCAGCGATCGTGTGGCAGCGTGCCCGAGCGTTGGTAAA
>JAPKXV010000343.1:2000-2511 GCA_026394635.1 Methanoregula sp.
GCCCGCGGTAGCCTTTGGATGAGGTGCGTTTGTACTCCTCGGTTGTCAGGTGCTTGATCGTCGGGATCTTCTGTTTTCGCTCCACAAAGAGGAGATACCGCTCCAGCCCAACCGGCCGGTCATCATACCGGACAAGCGTGCAGTTGAGCTTCTTCGCAAGGAGGTTGGGGAGCCCGATCGTCGCAGAGAGGTACAGGAACTGTGCCTGCGGGGCAAGGTACTTGAGCCGGGCGATCATCCCATCGAGCCGGTGCCCCCGTTCGGGATCTTCGAGCATCTGCACCTCGTCAATGACCACCGTCCCGATGTTCTTCATCCGCTGACCGCACCGTATCATGTGGTCGACACCCTCGTAGGTCCCGACAACGATCGGGGATTCGGGGTTCCGGTCACCGACTTTGCGGGTCTCGGGAAGGTTGAGACGGCTTACACCTGTGAGAAGCCCGCACCTTGCAAACGCACTGTACCGTTCGGAAAAGCGTTCGTATTTCTGGTTGGCAAGCGCGACGAG
>JAPKXV010000007.1 GCA_026394635.1 Methanoregula sp.
ATAGGTATGCGTTGGGCAATAAAGGTGATCCAGTGACCGGCATCCCAGCTTGCCATGATGCCATATGCCTGCGGGGAATAAGAAAATCCACGCGCATCATACTGTTGGAAGTAATTAACACCGGTATCTGGGGTGTGGTTCCCCAGCCATTTCAGTGATTCCACCCAGTCCGGAGAGAGCTGATGCCCAGGAGTACTCATGCCATACGTAATATCCTGGGTAAGTGAGATAGCACAGAGAATAATGAAGAGAAGTATGACCACAATAAGGCAGATATCCTTGAGCGTATCCGTATAATGAACCGGAACTCCGGGTGAATGTTTCAGCTCTTTCTTTCGCTCTTTTTTTGTCGGAGCCTTTGTTGTTATATCATCATAGGTAGCGACCGGAGCAGGTGCACGTAAAAAATAACCGGTAAACACTCGGGAAAGATGATGAACAACCCTGTCTTCTCTCCATCGTACAGGTTCCACAACACAAATTGCGGCAAGTAAAGCAACATTGACCGTGAAATAATAGATAAATCGCTGGAAATGGATCGTGAGGAGGAGTATGACGACAGACCATACCAGCAGGAAAACCGATGCATCGTCTCTCTTCTTTACAACAGAATAGCAAAGGATGAGCAATCCTCCTGCCATCAGGATGAGCGCAATGTTAAATTGATCCCACGCACCGGACAACGTCCAAGGCAGGGTCTCAACTATGCTGACAGCATAGGTGGAGGAGCCGAATAACAGTCCCATTCCCTGGCTCGTAACTGTCTGGAGGGGGGGAATGATCTGGCTCAAGAAGAAGCCGACCACAGCGAGGACGGCAATACTTCCCAGGTACAACCATCGTTTCCCAGAAAAAATCCGTAAAAAAGCATACAACAGCACAGTTCCCGTGATAAGTGCCCCGTTGACATATACAAGACCGATAGAGTACTGGGTGAGTGATACTCCCGGTTGTTTGAATCCAAAGACAAAAAGAAGGATGGTTGATACTGATAAGAATACAAGGTTCAGGATGAGCAAATCATCAGCAGGATGACCCGAGACAGAATCCAGTACAAACTCCACAAACGTGAAGACTGCAATAACAATCAACATAAGAATAACAGTCGTCGATGTGAGGAGTCCGAGGAAATAAATTACTCCGGATAGAACCGAAAGTGCGACCGGAAAAATAAGGGTACTATGCGCTCTCCAGTTAACCGGGTGGTGTTTTAAATATGATTTGGTATAGACGTATGAGAGAAGAAAGAGCGTACTGAAAAGAACTTCTGCAACATGATGATCAACCCAGCCATAGGATGAGATGGAAAAATACTGGACCGAGATTACGGCAATCAATCCTGCAGCTACAATCCCTACTTTCCAGTCCCGGATTGTTTTTCCGAAATAATACATCACCGGCACCATGACAACTGCCATCAAGGGTGAAACCCAGCCGGATACAAAGACGATCGCACTCTGCGTTGTTGCACCGGTCAACAAACAGAGCGATGCGGCAATGAAGGGAAAGAGCGGACCCCAGTCAATAATTTTACCTGAGGGAAAAGCGGTCATAGGGTCAAACCAGTTATACAGGGGAAAATGATTAACCATTACCTCAATTTGTCGCAGGTTATACCACGAATCTGTATCATAGATATACAGAAAACCCGGATCTTTGATGAAAAGGGTTGGCAGTGCCCGAAGGACAAAAGCAATTACCATAAAAACGAGAAGGATTACTCCAATCCAGTATCGGTTCATCCACTTCAATGTAGAAACGCTCTCCCGAATTTGAGGAAATTATGAATTACACGTGTCCCAGTGTGATGTAAATTATCTTCACGCATACATTTTATAATGTAACGAATCTGCATTGAGGAGTAAATATTTGATCGCGAAAATTTTTTCCAGTAATTGTTGTCACCGGTTGTGCTGGACTTCAGTCAAAGCAGCCGACAATCAAGTCTAGGCTTCTGGTTTTTGATACACAGCACCCATCTCCGGAAAAGACTGGAAGATGATCTCACCATCGCATCGTGTGCTGTAAATCCGGATGGCAAAAAAAGTTTCCGGGATTTTCACGCGATCGATTCTGA
>JAPKXV010000260.1 GCA_026394635.1 Methanoregula sp.
AATATCGGAAAACAATTCGCCGAACGGGTCCTTAAAAAAATGTCGTCTTTCTTCGGGGAGTATCAGCATCAGCGGACCTTCAGCGCATACCGGCCCTGGAGTCTGATGTTCATCTTTTTTGCGACTTCAGAATGTTCGGGGTCGATGATAACGAGGTAACCCGCCCAGTCGTCGCTTAAGTTCGTGGTACCGCAGACCGCGCAGTTTTCCCCGTCCACAACGCGGTGGCAGTCTCGGCATACCTTACCCTGTTTTTTCTTCCCGGGAGGCGGCATACACCCTCACCTCTCCCGTGCCTTGCGGGCAGGCCGCTCCTTCTTCTCTACCGTCTGGCCTTTCTCCAGCGCCTTCTCCTTTTCGAGGTTCATATCCTCCTCAAGCCAGAGTGCAGTGCCAAGGCCGGCCTGCCGCATCGTGAGCCCGATCTTGCTGTCACGGGGCTCGCGTTCGTTTAAGCTTAACGTTACGACGCGGGAACGGACCGTGTCACCCACGCCGATGAAACGTTTTGACTCCTGGCAGATGAGCCGTGAATTCTTCTCGTCAAAATTGATGTATTCATCGGAGATCTGGCTCACGTGCAGCATTGCGTCTATGGGGCCAAGGGAAATGAATGCGCCAAAGCTCGTTGTCTCGACAACAACACCCTCGATCACTTCCTGCAGCGCAAGGCGCAGCACCAGTGCCTCGAACTTCACATCGTAATAGACGCCGCCGTCTCCGGGCACAATCTCCCCGTCCCCGACCTCCAGCACGCGGGTGACGCAGATAAAGATCCCGATCTCCTTGTCAATGCTCCCCTCCAGATGCTCCTGCAGGACATCCAGAATAACCTTCTCGAGATTTTCTCCGAGACGGTTGGGGGGCACCCTTACCTTATCATTCAACCGGATTTTATTGTACATGACAATCCCCTAGCTTTGTATCAGTTCCAGTCTTTTCTGTTTTCTCATAGATATAACACCAATGCCTTGGGAGAGCAGTGTCTCCCGCAGGCGCCGGTCATTGGTCACCACGAGGCAGCCGGTCTCCCGCGCATACCGGATCACCTGTTCATCGACGGTGCAGTGTGCTGGTTCCGGTGCATGGACCGTCCTGCACCCCCGCGCAACACTCAGCCCATAACGCGCCGCAGCCGCATCCCGCCCCCTGCCAGAGGAGATGCCGGAGAGTTCGCGCGTTATGGTCTCAAGGACGAGCGGTTCGAATGCGCCCACGAGCTGGTGCAGTTCATCGAACAGGTCGATGGAAAACTGCGCCGGCATCATGAGCGCGTTGGCGTCGAGGAGCACCCTCACTCGTCCAGAACGCCCATCCCGATCAGGCGCCAGCGTGCTCCCACCTGCCGGCTGATTGCGATCCGTGCACCCAGATCCGCGCATACCGGTCGCTTTAAGGATATCTCAACGGCCTCTTTCTTCGTGCTGGTGACAACACCCACCGTGACTGCTGTGCCCACCGAAAGCATCAGCGGTTCATTGTGTTTTAATGGTTCGATGGCGAGTTCGCTCGTTGCACCGACGACTCTCTCCATAAGGGTGACATGGCACCTGACCTTATCCCAGACTGGCGGGAGCTTGCCGATGTGGCCGGCCACCTGTCCTGCAAGTGCATCGCTTTTGGTGAGAGCCGGGTCAAGCCGGGTCCCGATACCAAGAAGCCCGCCGGGTGTCGCCTCGGTTACCCGGGTGGAACCGGCATGAATGGAGGTGATCCTGGTGGTGATCGGTTCCCATTTGATCCGGTTCTCGACCTGCAACTGCAGCCCGGGACGGATCTCGATATCCTCATCCTCGTGGAGGATACCGCGGATCAGGGAACCGCCGATAACGCCTCCTTGTATTTCCTTCCAGTTACAGCCCGGCTTGTTTACGTCAAAGGAACGTGCGATCAGCACTAGTGGCTCTGCGTCCGGGTCCCGTGCGGGCTCCGGTATCGCTGCATCAAGTGCCTGCACGAGCGCCCCCATATTGACTCCCTTCTGGGCGGAGACCGGGATTACCGGTGCGTTTTCAGCGATGGTGCCCTTGATGAACGCCTTGATCGCTTTATAGTTCTCGATCGCCTCGTTCTGGCTGACCACATCGATCTTGTTCTGGACGACCACGATCCTGTTTATGCCGACAAGTTCCAGCGCCATCAGGTGTTCCTTGGTCTGCGGTTGCGGGCATTTTTCGGATGCAGAGATGACGAGCATTGCCCCGTCCATCAGTGCCGAACCGGAGAGCATCGTCGCCATCAGGGTCTCGTGCCCCGGCGCGTCCACAAAGGATATTGACCTGAACGGCGTTCCTTTCCCGCCACAGGCTGGACAGGTTTCCTGCGTTGAGTAGGAGTCCTCACCCTGGCACGACCCGCACCGGTAGAATGTCGCGTCAGCGTACCCGAGACGGATAGAGATGCCGCGTTTGACCTCCTCGCTGTGCCGGTCCGTCCACGTCCCGGTGATCGCGTTGACCAGTGTGGTCTTTCCATGGTCAACATGGCCCACCACCCCGATATTGACGCTGGGTATTGTCACATCATGCATCTTAGAAATCGAACCTCCTTACTCTATTTATAACGATCATACTTATACATAACCAGTCAGGGTGCTTTCCGTCGGAATTTGTACGAAATTTTTTTTAAGCGTTCCACCGTGTACCGGATTTCATGTAATAAACCACACGGTAAAAAAAATCTTATCTCGTGCTACGAAAATGAGATCGAAATGTTAAAAATAACATAAAGGAACATCAGAGTAAGGACTCCGTATGACAATTGACAGTGAGCTCTCCCGCATCGGTATATCGTTGCCAAAACATCTCCTTGACCAGTTCGACCAGATCATCAACTACCGTGGCTATGCTTCACGCTCCGAGGGGATCCGGGACGCGATCCGGAGCTACATCCAGTATTACAAATGGATGGCGGATGTCAAGGGCGAGCGGCAGGGGGTCATCACGATGATCTACGACCATGACCAGCGGGGGCTGCTTGTCGTGCTCACCGATATCCAGCACGAGTTCAAGGGCATTATACAGGCTTCGCTGCACTCCCACGTGACCGAGTCGCGCTGCCTTGAAGTGATCCTGCTGCGGGGCGACGGGACGCAGCTCAAATCGCTGGCCGAGCGGTTGATGTCCCAGAAAGGAGTGGAATCGGTCAAACTGACAACGATCGGGCTCGAGGACTAACCCCCTCCCTCGCAGCTCTGGTCAATGTTCTTGAGCGCGTCCTGCAGTTCGCTGCCGGCAGCAAACTCCCGTTCGCGTTCGATTGTCTTTTTTGCGTCCTCGACAAACGTCGTTCTCACCTTTTCGGTGCCGACAGCTGGCACCAGCTGGTCACTACGATAGAGAAGGTGCGTGCTGTCCAGTTCGGCAAAAGAATCCCCCAGCACCGTCTCGATGCGCTGGACAATGCCGGTGGTTCCCGTCCGCGGGTACCGCACCCGCATGCCTACCACAACTTCGCCTGCGTGCATACCGGAACGTAAGAGATCTGAATTAGATGACCAGCCTTTTGAGCACGGACACGATCTCACGGGTGCTCTCGCGGGGCTGAACGTCACCGGGTCCGGGGACCGGGATATCAGTTGTGAGTGCTGAAAATATCTGGCGGATCGCCTCCCCTTGGGAAGGGCCATACCCCCCTTCAAGGACAAGGGCAAGGGGCGTGCTGACGATAGTTTTCAGCAGGGTGGCAAGCACACCAAAATCAGAGGGCACCAGCCGCATCCCGCTCCTCGGGTCGTCGGAAAGGGGGTCCTGGCCTGCAGATACGATGAGGACCCCCGGTTTGAACTGCCTGATCGCCGGCAGGAACACCTGTTCAAATACGTACCGGTAATCTGCAAGTGCCCCTCCTGCACGGAGCGGGGCGTTGATGGTGCAGCCTCTCCCGGCCCCCTCACCAATCTCATCGACCCAGCCCGTGCGGGGAAATGTGTTCCCCTGGTGGATTGAGCAGAAGAGGACGTTCTCGCTCTTGTAGAATATCTTCTGGGTCCCGTTCCCGTGATGGAGGTCCCAGTCAACGATCGCCACACGTTTGACCCGGTCCAGGGCTACGGATGCGGCGACTGCTGCGTTATTGAAGAGGCAAAACCCCATCGCCCGGTCCGGTTCGGCATGGTGGCCCGGTGGGCGGACAAGGGCAAAACAATGCTCGCCGTCAAGGGCGCTGGTCACCGCCCCGATGGCAGCCCCCGCAGCGTAGGATGCAACTTCGAACGACCGTGCGGTGATATAGGTGTTATGGTCGATAAAGTGCTGTCCCCCGTGCGTGCAGAGCTCACGGATCATGCGGATGTGCGACGGCGTATGGACGCGCAGAAGGTCATCAACGGACGCTGCACGCGGTTCCTGTATTTCAACGCCGGAAGGGACGCCCCGCTGTGCTTCGCGGAGCCGGATGCCGGACTCGTCATGCATCTCCAGATCATGCTGGGAGAATATAGTCCCCGATATCGCCCTGCATCCGGTCATGATATGCTAAATTTGTATTGGCCCGCCCGCTCTCTTTAGCATTTGGTTGATGCAAAGGAAAAATGTGGGGAAAACCGGTCCAGCATGGAACTCTGATTACGGAGGCTGGATAGGGATTTTTTACAGAGCGGGCTATGCCGTAATTCGGCATAGACAGCCGATGAAAATTCCATAGGGATTTTCATATCAGCCAAAAAAATAAAATTTGTATAATATATGAAGATATCTAGCGATGCCGATTTATCCGGATGTGATGCCGCCAGAACTCGCAATAATCGAGACGGACTCAGGCGGAATCCAAATTTATTATGGTGGTATCGCAATCTATATGAGCGTCAGTTTGAAGGGATAGATGATATTTCC